>CABUTY010000311.1 GCA_902494595.1 uncultured Porphyromonadaceae bacterium
CGACTTGGAAGTGGAGGCGGCGCGGTCATCGGGCATCCAGTAACGGATCTCGGCCTTGGCTACATCGAAATTCTGGTAAGTTGTCCACAATATGCCATAGCTGTCGAAAACAGGTTCACTCAAATACATCTGAGTGGCCCAGCCCTGGGCCGGCTCGTCGGTACCTACAAACTGGCTGCTGTTGCCTGTGTATTCGGTGGTTTTCGACATATGCAGCGACTTCTTCATGTCGGAGAGGTCGAGGCGGAGCATACCGCTGAGCAGAGAGCCGCAGTATACCTGGTCCTCATTCTTCGGGTCAATGGCGAGGCCGATCGGATTATATACGAGCAGGGCATTGTCGGGGTCGTCATCCGAGTATACCGTAGAGCGGGGTTTCCACTCTCCATCCTTGAGGCTGCTGATGAGGTCGGGGGTCCATAGCTGGTAACCGCCGAAGCTCCGGTCAGTGCCATGGTTACGGACGAGCATTCCATACTTGGGGCTGTAAGCCATGGAGGTGCATATGAACGCGTTGGAGGCATTGGGGATGTAATCCTTTAGTGTACATGTCCACTGTCCCCAGTCGACTTCGGGTGTGGAGAAGCGAGAGAAACCAGTACGGCTGCATGCGAACCATGCCGACTTTCCGTCGGCCGACCCGGCCTGCGGGCGGTACACTACAGGATTGCCCCAGCGACGGCGCGTGCCGTCGTCGCCATACCACCGCACGCCCTGGTTGCCCGTAAACAGGAATCCGTCGCGACCGCGCTCCACATAATAGACGTCCATACCCTCCGAACAGGGTGTGGCCGTAAGATGCGTGCTCAAGTCGTCTACCTGATATATCTCGTTGATGCCGCTCACATTGCTGAGGTAGCATATATAATTGGCCCACGTGAAGAATCGGGAAGCGTTTCCGCTTCCTTCGATTTTGGTGAACGTGTCGAGGTTTCCGCTTAGCGGGTCGCCATAATATACGCCGTCGTCGGTGGCCACGAGGATTCTGCCGTGGAGGGCGCCCACGCCGTTGACCTTGCGGCCATAGTTGCGCGAACTCATCACCTCCCCCTTGCCCGCGTCGATGCTTACAAAGCCGGTGGCTGTGGCCACCCATACAAGCCCGTTCTCATCCACGGAGATCCCCGTGACTGTTGTCGACATGTTGCCGCTGGCCATCATCAGGCCGGGGATATTGGTTTTCTCGCCGTTGTCCTTGAGGAGGTCGATGTTGCCATTGTCGTAGGCCACCACCAGACAGCGGTGCTTCCAGTCGTACTCAGCCTCGACGACTGTGGTTTCCGACAACCCTGTGGTTTTGTCGAGCCATCGCCATTCGTCGTTTTTCTTGTCGTAGCAAAGCAGAGAGCCATATTTCACGGCGGCCTCCGCCACATCGGGGTTATACTCCTGGCCGAGGGTCAGGAAATATGTCAGGTCGGGAGTGTCGATGATACGGTCGACAGATCCGTCGAAGGTATGGTGCCAACGCCACTGCTCGGCATTGGCGGCAGCGGAGCCGCCGGCCATGACGAGGAGGATGAGGCATAAGGTGCGGAACCATTCTGCGAATTTTCTGAGAGCGCGGCCTCTGTGGGAGATGGCGTTCTTGTCTTCGGGAGCCATGAGGGCGAAAGACATGCCGGTCTCGCGGGGCACGAATATTGGGTCGTAACCGAAGCCGCCGTCACCCTGGGGAGTCTCGGCGATGACACCCTCCACACTCCCCTCGAAGGTGAGTTCGCGCTCATCGTCGACATAAGCCATGACGGTGGAGAAGCGAGCCGAGCGGTCGGCTACACCCTGCATGTCGCGGAGGAGCTTGGCCATGTTGGCTTTGGAGTCATGGCCCGGGCCGGCATAACGGGCGCTGTATACACCCGGCGCGCCGCCGAGGGCGTCGACCATCAGCCCAGTATCGTCGGCAACACAGGCCACTCCATATCGCTCATGGACATACCGCGCCTTCTGCAGCGCGTTCCCTTCGAGAGTGGCCGATGTCTCCGGGATATCCTCCCGGCAGTCTATATCACGCAGCGACACAAGCTCGACGGGCTCGCCGGACATGATGCCCCGGGCCTCCTCGAGCTTGTGTGCATTATTGGTTGCAAATACAAGTCGTTTCATTCTCACTATATAACGACTGTCAGACGCCGTTATTGCTTGCCGACGGGGCTACAAGGAGCCGTCGGCGACGTCGAAACAGGGACACGCCTTGGCGGCAAACTCCCTGTGTCCGTGGATGGTGGCACCGGGGTAACGGGTACGGAGCCTGTCGACCAGCTTTTTCATGGCGGTGCGTTGAGCCGGCGTGCGCGTATCCTTGGGCTTAAAGGTATCCTTGTCGATGCCTCCCACATAGCATATGCCCAGACTGTGGAGGTTCTGGCCCTTGCAGTGGGCGCCCATCTCCCCCTCCGGCCGTCCGGCCCACACGCTGCCGTCAAGACCTATGAGGTAATGGTAGCCAATCATCCTGAACCCGCGTGCGCGGTGCCAGCGGTCAACGTCGGCCACACTCACCGGCCGCCCCTCGGGCGTAGCCGTGCAGTGAATTATAATCTTGTCTATTCTTCTCATTCTTTGAAGTTGTTTAAACTGAAGTTGTCTAAACTAATTTACGTAGCATAATAAATATGAAAAGTTGTTGACTTTATGGCAACCTTTATCAATCTTTTGGGCGTATTTCTCCTCTCTCATCGGCACCAACCGAGAGGTCGCTGCCTGTTGGGTCGCCTTCGCTCCCCGAGCCCTGCGGGGTTCGACAGAAGAAATCCATCCCAAAACCTTAATAAATCTTGCCATAAAAATTAGTTTAGACAACTTC
>CABUTY010000312.1 GCA_902494595.1 uncultured Porphyromonadaceae bacterium
GCCGACGTGGCCCGGCGTCTCGACGTGCGCCCAGCCATCGGCATCCGCATAAAGCTCTCCAGTTCCGGCTCCGGAAAATGGGAGGAGTCGGGAGGCGATGTCTCCAAATTCGGCCTCAACTCGTCGGAACTCCTCGACGCCCTCGAGTTCATGGATAAGAACAAGCTCAAGGATTGCCTCAAGCTGATACATTTCCATATCGGCAGCCAGATCACCAAGATACGCCGCATCAAGAATGCGCTGCGCGAGGCCATGCAGTTCTATGTGCAGCTGCAGAAGTCAGACTTCGACATCGACTTCGTTGACATAGGCGGCGGCCTGGGCGTCGACTACGACGGCACCCGGTCGAGCAGCGGCGAGAACTCCATGAACTACAGCATCCAGGAATACGTCAACGACTCGGTGTCGTCGCTCGTGGACGCTTGCGAGAAGAATGGTCTAAAACATCCCAACATCATCACCGAGTCGGGCCGTTCGCTGACCGCCCACCACTCCGTGCTGGTGATCCAGGCTCTGGAGACCACACAGCTCCCGGCATGGAAGGACGACGACACCCTCGACCCCGACGCCCACGAACTTGCCCATGAGCTTTACAACATATGGGACAAGATAGACCCGGCACGTATGTTCGAGGACTGGCACGATGCCCTGCAGATCCGCGAGGAGGCTCTGGAACTTTTCAGCCTGGGACTCCTCTCGCTGCGCGACCGCGCAAGAATCGAGAAGCTCTTCTGGTCGGTGGCCCGCGATGTCAAAGACCTCGCCCGATCCATGAAACATCCCCCCGAAGAGCTCCGAAAGGCTGCACGCATGCTCCCCGAAAAGTATTTCTGCAACTTCTCTCTCTTCCAGTCGCTTCCCGACACGTGGGCAATCGACCAGATGTTCCCCATCATGCCCATCATGCGCCTCGATGAGAAGCCCACTCATGAATGCACCATCCAGGATGTGACCTGCGACTCCGACGGCAAGATAAACCGCTTCGTGGCTCCACAGGGTAGCAGCTATTGTCTCCCCGTGCACAACATCAAGCCTAACGAGCCTTATTATCTCGGCGTATTCCTCGTAGGAGCTTACCAGGAAATCCTCGGCGACCTCCACAACCTTTTCGGCGATACCAACGCCGTGCATATCTCGCTCACCAAAGATGGCTATGAGATTGACCAGGTGATTGACGGCCAGTCGGTGGCCGATGTGCTCGACTACGTGGAGTACAATCCCAAGAAGCTCGTGCGCAATCTGGAGACATGGGTCACGGCTTCCATGAAACGCGGAGCCATAACCCCCGAGGAGGGACGCCAGTTCCTCAACAATTACCGTGCTGGCCTTTACGGAAGCACCTATCTGGAACGTGACTGATGCGTTACTTTCTGAAGCTGTCGTACTTAGGAGCTCCCTATCACGGCTGGCAGTCGCAACCCAACGCCACGAGCGTGCAGCAGACTGTCGAGGAAGCCTTGGCCACGGTGCTACGTTGTCCCACGCCCATAACGGGCGCGGGACGCACCGACACCGGCGTCAACGCCCGCGTGATGTTCGCCCATTTCGATACCTCCGATTCCATTGCCGACAAACCGAGGCTCATCACGGCGCTGAACCGTCTATGCGGCCCTGCCATCGCCATACATGACATAATAAATGTGCGCGATGATGCACATGCACGTTTCGATGCCACAGCAAGGACCTACAAGTATTTCGTGACATTCGGGAAGTCGCCATTTCTCGCGCCTACGGCCTGGTACTCCCCTTCCAAGCTCGACATGGAGGCCATGAACACCGGAGCACGCATTCTTTGCGACACTTCCGATTTCACATCATTCGCAAAGCTCCATTCCGATGCCAAAACCAACATATGCCGCGTGTCGGAGGCTCGCTGGGACCCATGGATAAACGATTACGGCGTACCCGGGGCCGTGTTCACCATTACAGCCGACCGTTTCCTCAGGAATATGGTAAGGGCCGTGGTGGGAACGCTTGTCGACATGGGGCGCGGCAAACTGTCGCCCGACGGCCTCCGCGATATAATCGCCCGTAAGGACCGCTGTGCGGCAGGAACCTCTATGCCTCCGCACCCGCTGTTCCTTTGGGAAATCGCTTATTCAATGATAAAAAACGATTAAAGACTAATTTCAAGTGATAATCGATAAAAGATCAAAGATAAACCTTAAACAGCCATAATAAAAGACACTGGTATGAAAACGAGCCCTTCACTGCTGGCGGCCGACTTCGCCGACCTTCGCCCTGCTATCGAGATGATCAACAGTTCCTGCGCCGACTATCTCCACCTCGATGTGATGGATGGTGTGTTCGTGCCGAACATTTCCTTCGGCTTCCCCGTTATGAAGTCGGTGGCCAAGGTGTGCCGCAAGCCGCTCGACGTGCATCTGATGATTGTGGAGCCGCAACGGTGGATAGAGAATGTCAAGGCCTTGGGAGCCGAGATAATGACCGTGCACCAGGAGGCATGCGTGCATCTCGACAGTTGCGTGAGCCGCATACACGCCGCCGGCATGAAGGCGGGCGTCAGCATTTGCCCCGCAACTCCCGTGGAAACACTCTCCGACATTATCACGGAAGTGGATGTGGTGCTGGTGATGTCGGTAAATCCCGGATTCGGCGGCCAGAAGTTCATCCCCCGCAGTCTCGACAAGATACGCCGGCTGCGCCGCCTTATAGATGACTCTGGCTCCAAAGCCATCATCGAGGTCGACGGCGGCGTCAACGACGTAACGGCTCCTCTGCTTGCCCAGGCCGGCGCCGACATGCTCGTTGCCGGATCTTACGTATTCTCCGCAAACGACCC
>CABUTY010000313.1 GCA_902494595.1 uncultured Porphyromonadaceae bacterium
CAGGCTTGTGGCCGTAGGTTCCACTGTCCACACCACAAAGTCCATCTTCATGTTGTTCACGGTGTGGCCGTTGCCGTCGAAAATACCGGCGAAACCCGTTTCCTTCTTGTTCGTATTGATGTTGATGCCTTGGAATTTCTGGCTGCCGGAGAGGTCTATGTCGGCGGTCATGCGGAAATATTTTCCTGAGAATACCTCACCTTCCGCTGACAGAGTGGACATCGACTCCAGATCGGCCGCTGTCTGTATGAGATAAGGACTCGCTTCTGTGCCCTCGCCGCTGAACGGCAACGTCGCCGCGCTTGCCAATGCTGCTCCGCAAAGCAACATCCCCGCGGCCATGGCTGCCTGCAGCCCTGTATGTCTGTTTTCTTTCTTCATGATTTCAATATTTGACCTTTACTGCTTTGTCGCCCTTGCGGACTATGTATATCTGTCCTTTCACAGGCTGCGGTACGCGCATACCCTGCAGACTGTAGTATTCGGCTGCCTCATCGGAGTCTGTACCTACGGCGGTGATGCCGCTGGGATTCTTGACGATGCTGATGTAGCCGGTATATATGCGCCAGTCGTACTGACGGCCTTCGCTGTCTGTCCATAGCTCAAAGCGCGGATAGGCGCTGTTGGTGATGAAGCACCGGAACTTGTCTTCTATCACGTTGGGGAACTGGAACACGCCGGGACTCTTAACGATATAGTCCTTCCCTTCCTGGAGCTCTTCGTCGAAGATGGTTACCCATCTGAACACGGAGGGAGTTGTTGAGCCGTCATAGTTTTTGCCCACAGCCCAGTGTGAGAGGTCTATTTCAGAGCCGGCGATAGCTTCGGCGGGAATCTCGGGTTGAGCCTGCGGAGCATAGTAATTGAGGGCCGGGTTCATCTTGGGCACTATGCCGGGGAATGCGTCGAGAGTCATACGGTTGTAGGTGAGATGGAAGTCGCGCAGACAGGTGTCGAGGGCTGCCGTGTTGAAGTTGACATACTGCAGCTTGCCACCCTTGACATCGCAGCGGCGCAGCCGAGGAAGTCCCGTGAGGTCCAGAGTGTCCATGGTCTGGCAGGTCTGATAGACGAACTCCGTGCAGTAGGGCATGTCTAGACTCATCTTGCGTATCGGGTTGCCGTTGAGCGTGAACGTGATGCCCCCCTGACCGCCCGTGGGTATGTTCATAATCATCTCCTCGAATTTGTTGTTGGCCAGATTCAGATGATATACCGACGGTATGTTGGCCACGTCAATCTTTGTCAAGGCATTGTTGATGAGGTTGCATATCCTCAGCTTCGGATAGTCGCGCACCGTAATCTCGCCCAGTAGAGTGTTGTTGAGAATCTGGAGCACCTCCAGGTTTTCGCTCTTGGGCAGCGGGAGCTTCGTCAGCTTGGTGTTGCCCGATATGTTTATCTCCATGATCTGCGTGCACTTGTCGAGACCAGTCACTTCCGTCACCTTTGTTTTTGCCAACGCAATCTCCAGGAGTTTGGGAGCGTTGATGGAGAAGGTCTCCAGGTTGGGATTGTAGTATAGAGTGCGGCCGAGGTCGAGTCGCTGGAGGCTCTCCGACTCTATGACGGCGTTTTTCATCTCTACGTTTCCGCCGGCAACCAGATATTCCAGCGCGCGCAGGTCTTTGACGAAGTTGAAGTCAGTGAGCTTGTTGTTCTGGCAACGCAGTTCCTTGATGCCGCGCTTGCCGTTCTTGCCGAAGGTCAGGCCGTCGATTTTCATGTCGTCCATGTTGATGAACCACATCTTGTTGCTGGCCCATATCTTGACTACGCTGCCGGTGGTCTTGCCGTTGCCCAGCACGAAGTTCTGAAGCTGGTCGATGCCTTTGGTGATTCTGGCGCTCTGTATCGGATTGTTGTCGAGTTGGAAGAACACCTCGTCATCATAGACAGAGGATTTCAGCCATACATCGGGCTTGGTCACATAGGCGTTGAACGTCACGTAAGGTTCGTCGACCGCCGGGTCTAACGCGTATACGCCCGATGCCAGGGTGCTCAGCAACCCTATGGCAAGGAAATGTCTGATTTTCATAGACTTTATTTTTTAATGATTTTCTTACTTGTTTTTTTGCTGTTGCAGGTGGTTTCGAGAATGTATACCCCTTGTGGGATGTTCGACATGTCGACAGTGTCGGCATTATCTGCGGAGAGTACCAGACGTCCGGAGAGGTCGAAGAGGCGTGCGCTGCCGCTGGTGTCCTCGATACCCGTCACGCCGGAATACCGCGTGTCGAGCACTTCCGAGAATGCGCGCTCCGATACGGTGCCGTCGGGATATACGCAGGCCAGGGCGTAACGGTATTCCCCTTCCTTAAGTCCCTGGCGCGTGTCGGTGTAGGTCATGTCGTCAAGGTTGTCGGCGAGCAGTGTCCATGTCTGTTCGTTCTTTTCCTCGCCAGCTGCCAGACGCCACAGACGGTACTTGCAGTCGGCCTTGTCGGCGCCTGTCCCCGAACATTCAGCGCGAAGCATGTAGTTGTTGTTGATATATTTGCCGTCCACGCAGTACCATTTTCCTGTGGTATAATCCAGGGTACGGTACTGGACGCCGGGCACGAATGGCCATTCCGGGTCTTTGCCGTCGGTGGTGGCCAGCGATACCATCCCTTTGTCCTGGCTTATGGCCATATAGAATCCGTTGGGGCATTCCACGGGCGTTTCGAGCACGTGCCTGTTCCACACCTCGTCGTCGGCCTCCACATTGCGTGCGCAGTAAAGCACCTTGGCGGAGGGGAGTCCGTCGGGAGTGAGGTCCAGCAGCCATACGTTGATGGAGAAGTGCGGACCCATGTA
>CABUTY010000314.1 GCA_902494595.1 uncultured Porphyromonadaceae bacterium
CCTTCATCTCGCGGATGCGCGTGGCCGGGTCGGACGGATTCGTGGAATAGCTCCCTTCCGGCGCATTGTAGTTCTGAGGGTCATAGCCCCAGTTGTAGGTGTTGTCCTGAAGGTTGGTCTCGTCTACCGAGTTATAGTCGTACATCGGCAGGATATGCACGTGGGTCACACCCAGTTCCTTGAGATGGTCAATGCCGGTGGCGAGGCCCTGCGGAGAGAGGGTACCCTGTTCGGTGAACTGAAGGAACTTTCCCTTGTTGGCAATTCCGGAGCTGCGGTCCATGGAGAGGTCGCGCATGTGGGTCTCATAGAGCACCACATCCGTGAAATTCTCCACTTTGGGACCTTTGTCATTGTTCCAGCCCTCGGGATTGGTGTTGGAGAGGTCGATGATAGCGGCGCGTTTGCCGTTGACGCCCACGGCCTTTGCCCATACTCCCGGCGTCTCGTCAAGCCACCGGCCTTCATGCTTTATCTGGAAGGTGTAGTATTTGCCGTAAAGTTTTTCGGGCACGGAAGCCGACCATGTACCGGTTGCGGCATCGAAGGTCATGGGAAGGGTGCGGTATGCTTTGCCGCCGCGGCCTGTGTCGTAAAGGTTCACGCGGGCTTCCTGAGCCTTCGGGCTCCAGAGCCGGAAGCTTGTGCCGCGGTCGTTGACGCTGAGCTCAAGGTCCGAGCCGCTGTAGGTGGGCCAGCTCATGAACTGTGCGTCATAGCTGCTGTTGGTCTGTGCCGTCAGCGACGCCCCGAACATCAGTGCCGTCGCCAGTAGGGTGCTTGTCTTCATGGATTATTATTTGATCTTTTATGATAACGTTTTTGAGTTAACGGACGTTTGGAACGCATTGATATTTGAGTGAAGTCTCAATACTTCGACTCGGTGACGCGCATTGGTACCGTAAGCACCAGTCGAGGATCCCCTTCGGTGTGTGGATTGTAGGAGATGTTGCACTTCAGCAGGAACGATATCAGACGGCATGTGAGCAGTGCCGAGTTCTCTATGTTGCGCATCTCGTCCCAGTCCACGAAATTCTTGAACAGTATCTCCTCCTGTCCCGCCGGTATGCGTTCGCCGCCATGGGTGAATATCACGTAGAATATTCCCGAATCCTGCAGATGCTTGATTCTAAGGTTCACCTTGCCGTCGGGGGAATGCTGTTCGGCGAATATCATGATATGGCTCACGATATAACGCAGACATTCCGGGTCGGTGATGATGTTGAAATCGGGGTGCTCGTAATCTATGTGAATGTCATCCGGATTTGTCAGGGCAGGCTTGGCATCCTTGAGCGCATCACCGAGAATGGTGTTGATGGAAATCGGGGCTATGTGCTTCATCCTGTCATCGTGGCCGATGGCGGAGATGTATAGTATGTCGGAGAGAATCGACTGCAGGAGCTGCCTGGCGTCATAAGTACGGAGATGGGAAGGATTCTCCGTGACGGGGGAGAGGTAGGGGTCGTGGTCGTACTCGCCGTAACGGTTGTATTTGAGGCGGTCGCGCTGTATGGTGAGCATTCTTGCAAATCCCGCGAGATGCTCCGCATTGCGGCGGTATCGCGACCAGTAGTAGAGAAGTACCACAAGAAGAATGGCCACAAGTATCCAAGCCGCTATCATGAATCCCATGGTATGGCGTATGGCCTTGGTTTCGGCTTCGGCGTTCTCTGCCTTCAGTTCGGCGTTCTTCACCTTGAGCTGGTTGAGTTCATAAGCCACTCGCAGCTCATGGTACTTCTGGGAGTCAGCCTGCTCCTGCAGAATTTTTCTGTCGGCGGCATATTGGCTTTCGGCTATCGCGAGGGTGGCGGAATCACCGGTGGCTTTGGCTGCCATGCGTAACATGTCGAGCATCTGCGACCGTATGATTACCGACCGCTCATGTTCCACGCATCGCTTCAGCAGGGGTATGGCCTCGGCATACTCCTTGCGCGCCATGTGATAATAGGCGGTGGTGGAGGGTATGTCTTTCTGGGTGAAGGCCACTTCCGGACAGCGGTTCTCTATTGCACGGCATATGCCGTAGATTTCCTCCACCTCGGGCAGCGTCAGCGCCTGATAGTTGCGGAGCATTCTCCGGTAGGCCACAAACCGTGCCACATCATATTCGCGGTATTTGCGCCCCTGGTCATGATATTTTTTCTCCAGACCGTCGATGATTTCGAGAAGCTGACGGTTGGTCTCTATGGCCTTCTCATGCAGTCCGGCATCTGAGTATATGGAGCTGGCTTCGCTGTATACGTTGTTGCGCAGTGCATATAGACGGTAATTGGTGCTGTTCACCAGATTTACCATCGTGTCCAGGTACTCGAGCAGCAGCTTAGAGTCCGGGTTCATACGAAGGTAATTGGTCATGGCGAAGAGGTTGAGCAGCTGGTCATGGGGGTCTTGCCGTTTGCTGCCGCTCGCGTCTATCTTGTGCACGAGCTCCGTAAGCTCCTTGTCTTGAAGTGTGGAGTCGCAGCAGCGGATGTGGTACGACATAAGCCTCATCTTCAGGAATACCACTGTTTCCTGCTGTTCGTGGGTCATGGGAAGCTTCTCGGTGAACCGTAGAATGCGCTGCAGCTGGCGCTGGTCGCGGGTCAGACCTCCCTGCAGCCTTATGATGTCGAGCTGGGCGTTAAGGTCGCCGGCACGGTGTGCCGTCCAGAATATCTGCTGCGCAACCTTGAATTTCTCATCTCTGGGCGTTACATCGTAGATGTCGTAAAGTGTCGGCAATGAGTCTTTCGAACTCTTCGCTTTGCTTAGATTGGCCTGAAGTTTCGGA
>CABUTY010000315.1 GCA_902494595.1 uncultured Porphyromonadaceae bacterium
AGGGTTGCGCGGTTCATCGATGACTTCTTCATGATACCGTTATTGTTGGTGAAAGAGCCCTGTACACGATAAGGCACTTTGCCGAGGGTACCGGCCACGGAGAGGCTGTAGTCAGAGCTGAAGGATGTGCGGAAGATTTCCTTCTGCCAGTCCATCGACTCGCTGCCGAGGTAACCGGCTGCGGCGCTTTCGGCACCGAACTTGGATGTGATCAGGTTGGTGAACTGACCGGCGTCGAGCACATCGTTGAGCTTGCGTGCGTGGTCGATGTAGAAGTTGGCTGTGAAGGTAACCTGGGGTTTGCCGGCACGACCTTTCTTGGTGGTGATGATGATCACACCATTGGATGCGCGGCTACCGTAGATGGCGGTTGCGGAGGCATCCTTGAGGATTGTCATGCTCTCGATTGACTCAGGGTTGATCATCGAGAGGGGCGAGCCCATACCCAGAGGAGTGTCGTTGCTCAAGGGTACACCGTCGAGGACGATGAGAGGGTCGTTGGATGCCGACAGAGAGGCGCCGCCACGGATACGTATCTCAGCGCTTCCGGAGGGGCCGCCGGCGGTTGTCACAACCACACCTGGAGTCTGGCCCACAAGCATGTCCTGGACAGATGTCGCAAGACCTGCCTCAACGTCGTCGGGCTGGATGACGGCCACAGAACCCGTGGCGTCGCTCTTCTTTACAGAACCGTAACCGATCACCACCGTCTCGGCGAGTGTCGTGGCGTTCTGCTTCATGACAATGTTGAGGTGAGTCTGGCCATTGACCGGAACTTCCATCGGGTCATAGCCTACATAACTCACTACCAGAACTGCGTTAGACGGAACGGAGATGGTGAAGTTACCCTCCAGATCCGCTGCCGCACCGTTAGAGGTACCCTTCTCGAGAATGGATGCCCCTATGAGATCTTCTCCTTGCTCATCGGCCACATGTCCTGTGACTGTGATCTTCTGAGCTGCGGAGGGAAGCACGAACGACAACAGCATCGCCATCGTTATCCAGAACTTCCGGTTCAGATGAAAACATAAGTTCTTCATGCAGGAATAAGATTTTAGTTGTACATTTGGGTTTATTATTCTATGTCTTTAAGGCCGCCCCCTCACGGGAACAGCCTATTTTTTCGCTTTATTTCATGTCTATTCTTCATGTAGATTCTTGCACGAACTATCTGTACGTCCATGCAAAATTACTGTTAACGCATGTCAAGCAGGGGTGTCTACGGGGTAACCTTCAGCCGCCTCCTCCCTTAGCGGATACAAAAATAGATATTTAATGTTAATAAACTCTAACATATCAGAGCTTTAACCGTGTTAATTAACTTTTTTTAACATTTAGAGCGTGTTCCTTTTCTCCCTCACAGCCGCCATGCCGACAGCACCCGACGACGTACCGCAAGGATATTGAAGACTATTACCACCAGCGTGAGTCCCAGGCCCGCGGCTGGCGCTACCCATACCGGACCATCGCCGACACCGAGTCCTTCCAACGGGCCGAGGTAGTAACTCCTCATCACAAAGGCTGCTCCCGTGGCGAGCAGGAAGGCCGACACGCTTGCTGCCACAGCCAGCCGGATATAGGGCCGTCCCACTGCAGGCAGGTCATAGCCCAACATCAGCAATGTGTGAAGCTTGTCGCGGTTCTTCTCCATGATGAGCGATATCGACAGTACCAATATAAATAAGGAGAGCAGGGTGATCACTGCGCCGATGGCGAGCACTATCGCCGTGACGAGGCGCAGGAGGAAAGAGGCCTGGCTGGCGCTCTTGTCGCCGGCAACCTCAAGGCCATGTTCCTCCATATATCTGTCGATGGCCACGTCGCCGGGGCTGCTCACATCTACAATCAGACGCGAAGGAGCCTGCCGACTCCCCGTGCCCATCTCGGCGTTGGCCTCACGCAGGAAGCTTTCCGGCACAAGAATGGTGTTGAGCCGATTGGAATAGCCGGCGACATGCGCGTTGACAGTCTTCTCCACGCGGCCATCCTCGCTGCGCAGACTCAGCCGTATGGGTATGCCGCTCATTATTCCCTCCGACATCTGCGGCATCCCGGCCGAAGAGGCGAAGCCGAAGTTATAGAGGGTGAGGTAATCCTTGCTGATGATTATGGGCACGTCTGCGCCGGGTTCCCATTGCCACCGCGCCGACGGAACATCCACAAACGAGTCGGGTATCGACTCGAAGAATATATAGGACGACAGGCTATGGCTTGCGCCCGACACCGACATATATGCTCGGAAATCGTTGGAGGTGAAGAGTCCCACCTTTCTCACCCATGGCTGCGCCCTGAGGTCGTCGATTTCAGCGGCGCTGAAACGGGTGTTGTCGCCGCCGAGGACATCGCCCCCGGTGACCCGCTTGTTGACCACAAGATAGTCGGTACTTATAAAGGAGTCGTCGGCCTCCCAGAGACCACGGGCGTCGAGATAGAACTGCCGGGCGCCGGTCACTATGGCCAGACCTATGAAATTGGAGACCACAAAACCGGCCACCCGCGCCCACGACGTGTTACGCCGCAACAGTCTGTCAACAAGTTTCATAGGCTCAGGATTCTTTGATAATCGAGGAGGAGATGATTACCTACTGATGTGGAGATTATTCCGGCGTCCTGCCGGCGAGCCTCGGCGGCGATAATCTCGGCGGCGATACGGTTGTTGGCCTCGTCGAGGTGCGACACCGGCTCGTCAAGGATTATGAAGTCGAAAGGCATGCACAGGGCCCTGACGATAGCGAGGCGCTGCTGCTGCCCTATCGACATCTTTCCGGCGGGG
>CABUTY010000316.1 GCA_902494595.1 uncultured Porphyromonadaceae bacterium
GTCGTGGGATTGTCGACCAATAGCGATTGATATTGCTGATAACTCTTCTGAAGGTTTCCGGCCACCATTTCGGTCCAGGCGATGGCTCTGGCCACATCGGCGTTGTCGGGAGCCAGATACTCCGCATGGTAATAGTGTCGGAGGGCTGTTGCTGTATCTTCTATGGCGAGGGCTTCGCCGGCGGCGTTGATGATGAGCTTGAGGTTTTCGGAATCGTCGGCGAGAGCTTTGGCATAATACTCGAGTGCCTGGCGATGGTTTCCGAGTTTTCTGAAAGTGAAAGCGAGCTTTCTAAGGAGCCAACGGCTGCTGTCGCCGAGGAGTTCGGCCTTCATGTAGGCGTCGCGGGCGCCGGCGTAATCTTTGGTTTTCTGACGGCAGAAGCCTATTTTCTGCCATAACAGTGGGTCGGCGGCATCCTGCCGGGCAAGGCGGCAGAAGAGGGGGAGCGCCTCGGCATGGAAGCCGCGCTTGAGATAGAATTCCGCCAGCACTGTCATGAAATCGGGTTCGCCGACTATTGCGTCGATTGACGGGATATCCTTGAAGTCAAGCGGAAGCATGAAGGGGTTGGCGAAATCGGTCACATTACGGCTCTGCTTGAAATAACGGTGATATTCACGCACGGATGTGGTAATGTCGCGCTCATAGTCGGGCTTGAGGATACTGTGGACCTGTTCACCGAGATTCTCCATCATCGGCGGCATGTTGGCAGCGAACTGCGACATTATCATCTTCTTCTGAGGTTCGGGAATGGAGGCCAGCCCTAAAGCCAGAGAGTATTTGTCGCTGTTGCAGGTGGCAATAGCGGTATCGGTGAGTACGCGGACCATTTTTTTGCCGTCGGCGTCAAGCTTTATATCCGGGTTGTCAACGTTGAAAGGCAGGAACCAGCTTGCTATGTTGCGGAAGAATGGATGCGACTTGTGCTTGGAGAATGATACCATCATAAGGTCGCCGCCGTCGCTCTGCATCTCGGCGAGCTCCTCGAGTTTGGAGGTTATGCCCGACTTGTCGAGGAGCTCCTGCCATTCGGGATTGTTTTCGGCAGTTTCGGGGTCGAAGTCGGCCGTCAGGTTCTTGAGCTTGTCGAGAATTTGCGGCTGTATCTTCATGATTTCAGGGAGCACCTCGTTGTTCATTTTTGCGGCGATACGGTCAGTGTCGCGCGTACCGGCTATAGCTTTTACGGCAATGCGTACCAGGCGGATGCCGTCGGGATTGTCGGCGAGAGTGTCAATACGCTGCATCAGGCGGCGGTTAGTTTTTACCCTGTGGCCCCATGCCATGAGAATGAACACGAGTCCAGGATATGCCGCGGACTTAATCTCGCGGCCGGTATCGGCGGAGAGTATTATGTCGAGGAGAGCTGCGAGTTTGTCGGCGTCGAAGTATGCGAGCATACCCAACACCATGGCATGCAGCAGCATGACGCGCAGAGAGAGGTCGTTGTCGGCGTTTTCGATTACGGCCTTCATCAATGCGGTGTCGGTATTGTTGTGAAATGAAACGAGGGTCGTGTTGAAAATCTTGCCGAGAAGGTCATAACGGTCCACCGACAGGTTTTCGGGCACGTCGCCCACCATTTCGGCGAGCGAGACTTGCGACATCACGGCGCGATAGCGTGTGAGCAGGTCGGGTAGAGAGAATGAATGGATATTCCACATTCTCATTGCGGTGAAATAAGCACCCGTATCTTCGGCATGCGACCGGCGGTGAATAGTATCGCCGATAACTCTCAGCTGTTCCGACATATCGTCGAGCATGCAGCTGCGGCTGTCGTCGCTGCTGCCGTCAAGGAAGTAGCGGTAGAGGTATGAGTAGTTCTGGCCTACGGCTTCAAGAGCGGGGGCAAGGTCGCGGTATCCGGTGCGCTCCAGCTCATTGCGTAGCCATGCCACGGCACCGTTGATGTGACGTTTCATCAGTTTCTCTTCCAGTTTCCTGTTGCGGTCGGTTATCTCGCTCATTTTATCCAATTATAATCGTGTTTCAATATGACAACAAATTCTGCGCCAAATATATGCTGACAAGAAACGATAAATATATTTTGTTAAAAAGAATATAAATGTTAATTTTGCATTATAATAGGAGTGGTGGGGAAGCGATAAATACAGGAAGCAACCGAAGGAATCGTAAGAAAACAGAGAAAGAGAAGATAAGATGGTAATACAGAGATGGCAGACAGTATTGCTGCTGATAGCTGCGGCAGTCATGGCATGTTTCACATTCATGTCTCTTGGGCAGATACAATTGCCCGACTATACGTGTGATTTCACAACAATGGGCTTCAAGATAGAAGGGGAGGCCACGAATGGAGGACCGACAGGATATGCCGCCTACACATGGCCATTCTTCACAGTGTCGCTGCTGAGCTTCATGATTCCGGCCATCGCCATATTCTGCTATAAGAAGCTTAAGCTTCAGAAGACATTGTGTCTTGTTGAGGTGCTGTTCCTGATAGCGATACTGGGCTGCGGCTGCGGTTACGGCTATTTTCAGTTTCCGGAGGCTCAGGTGGAATGGTCGTCGCTGATAGTGGCGCCGCTTTTGGCATTGGTAGCCGATGTCTTCGCCTACAACAGAATCTGCGCTGACGCCCGTCTGCTACGCGCCGCCGACCGGATAAGGTAGCCCTTAAGGACTTTAGAGACCGAAGTCATCTTGACTTATTTTAAACATACAAAATACAATAAGGAGTGTTAAGTGTAATGAGAAAAAACACACCTAAACACTCCTTGAATTGATAGAACTCATAGATAAAGACACCATA
>CABUTY010000317.1 GCA_902494595.1 uncultured Porphyromonadaceae bacterium
AATGCCCGGTCGGTAGGCGCGTTGCCTGCCCCGTAGGTCTTTAATATCACTCCCTTGAGCCCGGGAGTGTTCAATATGTGGCGTATGCTTCCGGCGCTGAGACCGGGGAAAAGGCTGAGGTACACCACGTTCTGGTCAAGACCGTAATGCACCGTCAGCGGCGCATTGCTGCGGGGACGCCACAACACGTCGTTGCGGAAGGAGATACCCAGACCTATCTTGGCAAGCCGGGGAAAGTTGTTACTCTTGAAAGCGTTGAAATTGTCGGCGGAATATTTGGTGCTCCGGTTGCCGCGCCAGAGATAGTTCTCGAAGAGTATGCACACCTCCTGAATCATCGGCGCTCCCTTGTCATCGTTGGCCGCCGCTACCTGCAGGGCTGTGATAAGATTCTCCTCGCCGTCAGTGCGTACTTCGCCTATGGGGAGCTGACTCCCAGTAATCACCACCGGCTTGCGCAGATTCTCGAGCATGAAGCTGAGTGCCGATGCTGTATAGGCCATGGTGTCGGTGCCATGAAGAATCACAAAACCGTCGTAGTCGCCATAGTTCTCCTCTATGGTCTTGGCCATGATATCCCAATGCGTGGGATTTATCGCCGATGAATCCAACGGCTCCTCAAACTGGAAATAGTCTATATTGTAGGAGAGCCGACGGAGCTTCGGCACATTCTGTATAAGATAGTCGAACTTATAAGGCTCCAGACAATGGGTGGATGGATTTTCGGTCATGCCTATTGTTCCACCCGTATATATTATCAGTATTCTCGGACTATCTGCCGCAAGACTGCCGTCAGGGCGCATAAGCTTACTGATAGTACCTGTGCATCCTTCAACGAACTGCTCCTCCTGGGTCACAGTGGCAAT
Organism: uncultured Porphyromonadaceae bacterium; assembly: GCA_902494595.1. Taxonomy (GTDB): domain Bacteria; phylum Bacteroidota; class Bacteroidia; order Bacteroidales; family Muribaculaceae; genus Lepagella. The sequence goes on from CABUTY010000317.1 coordinate 867, forward strand.
CATTTCATTCATAGTCTCAGATTTAGATTTCTTTCTTCATGTAAGCGCCGGGGTTGGCCCTGTTGCTTCCAATCGCAAAAATAATATTTTTTTGCTAATCTTTATAATAAATTTATCGCTCGCCATTCATCCTTTTCTTTCAGTATGATATTCAATACCTTTGTTAACCCTCAATAATAACGCTCAATTTCTTCATCCACATTAAGGCTGTAACCGATTTAAAAATAAGTTAACACAAAATAACAATCGTCATTGCTCAAAAAAAGCTCAATCCGATATGCCGCTACCCTAAAAAGAAACCGCGCCCGGAATCCGGACGCGGCTCTTCAATTCACTTGTGTGTTGTCATAGGCAGTATGCCTGCGCGGTCTTAGAAAATAACCTTGCTGCTCTTGTTGCCCTTTACCACGATGTAGAGACCCTTTACAGGATTCTCTACCTGTACACCCTGCAGATTGTAGTAAACAGCCTCGGCATCATTCTCTACTGCGATGTTCTCGACGCCTGTGCCAACCTTGCTATAGAGCATAGGAAGTGTCTGGTCGTCGCGGTCGGTCGGAACCATCTCATACGATGTGTTGTAAACCTTACCGGCAAGATATACCTCTTTGCCGTCGGCCGACTTGGCCTTGTTGCTGATTTTCACCTTTCCGTCAACCATAGCGACATCCCAATAGCAGTTGGCCTCATCTGACGTGGTGTAGGCATTGAACGACCAATGCTGACCGTCCCAGCCCATGAAGCGATTGGAGAAGTCCTTGATGGTATAGCCCTTGTCGGTGGAGGCGATGGTGAAGATAGCCTCTTTCGATACCTTCATTTCATCGGCGGGAGTGGCAGCAACAGCAATCCAGTAGCCGAATGGCTTGTCGGCGGCGAAGCTCTCCATATAACCCTCGTTGAATACAAAGGCTACCTCACCTGCTGCAAACTCTGTAGCTTTCTTCACAGTGATGTCTCCACCGGGATTGGGATTTTCACCGGCTTCTGTGCTTACAACCAGCTTGTCGATTTTGTTTGTAGCTGTCGGGCTGTAGGTGCATGTATTGGTCTTCTCACCGTTGTAGATTGTGTACGCCTTTGTTCCCTCATAACCGATGATGCTGGCAAACTCCGTTCCGGCGGGAGCCGTGATTGTCATGGAGTTCTTCACATACAGACGGATTGTGGTAGTACCCTTCTCGTTGGTCGACATGGGATAATAGAAGGCAGGTTCAGTCTTGCCTCCATCGTTGGAGAATGTGAAAGCATAGCCGGAGATTGTCAGCGATTCCAGAGGCTGGAAATGACGAGCCTGGCCATTGCTGCTTCCATCTGCAGGTTTCTCAGGTATGTCTGTACCCTTGATGTCGGTGGCATCCTTCACTTCGAGAGTGGTCGTTGCTGCAAAAGCTGTAATGCCACACATAGCCATTGCTGCGATTGAGAGTAAAAACTTTTTCATAAGATCTTGTTTAGAAGTTTTATTGGTATTGTAGATTCTTGCTGTTTGTCTTGGGCTTAAATCTCACGCAAAATTAAATAAAAAAAAGCTCAATGCCAAAATTAATCCCGATTCTCCCGATTTTTCCTGATTAGCGCACTCCCCGAGCATCCCAACCCCCACGCGCTCCCCAGATCACCTCGCGCATCCGAGATTCCCGAGCTGCTCGACCAGCACGTGGTTCCCGACAAATCCCGATTAATCCAGAAATAAAAAAGGGAACCCTTTCGGATTCTCTTCCTGAAGGTGGCGATTACCTGCTCTTCCGCTTTCCCGAAGCAAGCAATGACCATCGGCGTGATAAGGTTTGTCTTCGCAAAAAAAAGAGGACCCGTATGAGTCCTCTTCCTGAAGGTGGCGATTACCTGCTCTTCCGCTTTCCCGAAGCAAGCAATCACCATCGGCGTGATAAGGTTTGACT
>CABUTY010000318.1 GCA_902494595.1 uncultured Porphyromonadaceae bacterium
AATGTGGGTGCGTAGCATATCGGTTTGTTGTAGGTGTCGGGGTCATCGGGGTCGGTGCGGTTGAGGTCGCGTTGCAGCGTGAAGGATGTGAGCAGCGAGAAGTTCCAGTCACCTGTGCGGTAATGACCGTTGACGGTGGCGTTGATGCCCCGGCAGTATGTCTCGCCATAGTTCATCATCGACCATGTGTAGGTTCCTTTCAGCGGCAGACACACTATACGGTTCTCTATGCGGTTGATATAGAAGTCGGCCTGTGCGGAAAAGTCCCAGTGTGTAGAAGCGTAATTATATTCTATGCCAATGTTCCATTGTTTGGTGAATTCGGGCTTCAGGTTGCGGTTTCCTACCTGGGTGTAGTAAAGGTCGTTGAGGGTAGGGGCACGGAAAATCGATTTGTACCATGCCCGGAGTTCGAGGCCACGCCAATGGTAACCGAGGGTGAATGCGGGAGTAAGCTTTGAGAGGGGGTCGGCGGCGCCGACATGTGTTATGGTATGGTCGCGGTAATGCTGGAAAAGCAGGGATACGGCATATCTGAACCCGTAGAAATCGCCCTGAGCGGCGAGAACGGCCTTCTGGTCGAGACGACGCACGGTGCTGAAACGCCGCAGGTCGGCGTCGAGCCACGACATGCGTATGTCATACCCCGTGTTGAGGGTCAGCCATTCCGCCGCGTACCATGCATAGGCAACCGACAGGTAGCCGTCGTGCTGCCAATAATGATTGTCTACACGTGCCGTGTTCTGATTCTCCGGATAGTCGGTGTTGTAGCGGAGATACTCGTAGGAATATTTGAGGTTGACCTTAAGCCGGTGACTGCGGCCGAAGAGATGGTTGTACGATGACTGTGCGAAAAGGTCGGTGTCCCATTCGCGTCCCACGTTATTGTATTTGTCGGAGAGACGTCGGACAATTCCTCCGGGACATCCGCGCACCGACTTGTAGAAATATAGATGGGAAGAGAGATCTTTGTAGAATATGGCGGCCTCTGCCCGCCAGTATTCGATGTCTGAGTTGTGTCGCCGTCCCACGGTGTCTTCGTATTCCGACTTGTAGCGGAATGGATAGTCTCCACGTGAGTTGAGGTATTCGGCATCGACGAACCCCGCGAGGCTGTTTCGGCGGAACTGTGCGTTTGCACGCCCCTGGTATGTATGGAAGGATGCGATGCCTCCCAATATGGAGATGGAGTCGGTAAGTGGACGTCGGGTCTGCAGATAGACAGTGGCTCCCGAGGCATATTCGGAAGGCGACTGGCACTTTTCGAGCCGGTTGGCGTTATATAGCGAAACGGATTCGAGAGTGGATAGAGAGTATTTGCCGAGGTCGACGGTTCCGTTCTGGGCGTTGGTGATTCTGATGCCGTCGAGATACACGCCGGTATGCTGTGCGCCGAGGGAGCGAACGTTGATGGTCTTGAGGCCTCCGAGGCCGCCGTAGTCCTTGATCTGGACGCCAGCGAAGTATTTGAGGGCATCGGCTATGGATGTGGAGGAAAGGGCCTGCAGCTCTTTGCCGTCGAGGGTCTGGACGGTGGCCAGATGCCGGCGGTCGGCGGTAACTTCCAGATTATGGAGTGTAGTGACCGAGTCAGCATCGGCTGTTACGATGCTGTCGGCTGGCTGATGAGGCATCGCCGCAGCGACGCCGCTGTACAGGGCTATGACACACGCCGTAAGGCGCAGAAGCCCGGGAAGTCTTGATTCCACTGCAGGTCCAAGTTGTCCGCGACGCTTTCCTCGAGCGTCAATGGCGGGGTGGACACCGGCAGGTCTTCTGACTTATCTCGTAGAGTGTGTTATGACACTTTCAACCTGACCTCCTTCCCGACGTCTGCACTCTTGCTCGGTCAGTGGATAATCCGCAGGCCGACGGCATGACCGTCAGCCTCCTTCGGCATGGTTTCTCGAGATTTACAGCAGCGGGACTGTTCGTGACTCTCACACGATTCCCTTTTAATCGCATCACTGCAAACCGGCGCTTATTTTTTCGCCGCAAATTTAGCCATTCTAATCGATATATGCAAATCCTTCGGATTTGTCAGAGTTTGATTTTCCTGCCGTTTCGGATATAGATTTGGCCTGGTGCGGGAATCCTTACTTCTCTGCCGTCGAGGTCGTAAAGTCGGCCGTCATCGGGCATATCGTCCGGGATGCATGGCTTAACGCCGGCTTCGGGGAATTCCTCGACTTCCTCGATACGGCCGAAATCCTTCCATCCGTTGGCCGCGGCATATGCATTTCTTGTACCGGTCGGCACATATAGAGTAGCCTTGTACACATTGGTACAGAGAGGTCCCTGGTCATAGTTGAACCTTGGTGGCGTCTGTGCCTTGCAGTATACCGCCAGCAAGCGGGGACATCCTGCGAAGGGACCCATGGATGTGAGGGTAGACGGAAGAGTGACGGTCTCGAGAAGCTGAGATGAGAAAGTCCACATATTCAGGGTTTCCAGACCTTCACCGAATTCAATGACTTTAAGACTGTCGCAGAATATAAATGCGTTCGGCATGATTTCCCTGCAATTCTGTGGCAGCCGTAATATCCTGAGTTTACGGCATTGTGGAGCAAAATTGAAAGGAATATATTCAATAGAGGCGGCCTTCATGTCAAGTACCTCAAGGTTGGGACAGCCAAAAAATGCACCATCTCCAACATAGTTGCATGTAGATGGGAAGACTATATGTTTTACCGCACTCTTAAAAAAAGCATCCTCATCTATCTTCTTTAGTCCCTCAGGTAATGATATTTCCTCTATGCCGCAGG
>CABUTY010000319.1 GCA_902494595.1 uncultured Porphyromonadaceae bacterium
CCAACCCATGGTCTCGGCGAAATTATCCCAGTCAATCTTTTCGATACGCCGCAACACCGGCAAAATGGGTTCGGCGCCCAGCCTGTCGCGCGTGGCCATATCCATTCCCTGACTATAGATGTCATGGATTTTCTGGGCTATGCTGCCGCGAACCTTTGCCTCTGGATGGTCGCCGAGACCGTCGATGAGCTCTCTGACCTGTTGCAGGTTCTTCTGAGCTATGTCGTCGAAGACGCCATAGCGGGAGTATTCGCCGGTCAGCGGATGGGCCTTGCGCCAGCCGCCGCAGGCATAGTCGTAAAAGTTGTCGCCGGGAGATACGGCCGGGTCGATGTTATGCTGAATAGTTTGCATGGAAGCGATGTGGTTTAAATAAGGTCTTCGAATTGCTGCTGGGCGAGCTCCCAGAGCGACATGGCGTTCTCCATGTCCTTGGTGGCTTTGTCGTAGGCTGCGAGGGTATCGGGGGAGGCGTCACCGGCGGCGATTCTCGCCTCAAGCTCTTTCACCCTCTCTTCAAGCTCAGCTATGCGCTCTTCTTCCTTTTTGACAGCCTTCTCGGCCTTGGAAATCATCTTGGCGCGTTCCTTCTGCTCGGTGTACGTGAGCTTCCTGTTTTTTTGTTCGGCAGTCGGTTGCGTTGCCGGTTTGTCGGCCGATTGAGCCTGTTGTTTGGAGCCTGATAATGATGCCGGCTCCTTAACGCGCTCTATGTCGCGGAGACTCTGCATGTCCTTGCTGCGCAGGAAGTCGTAGATACCACCAAGATGTTCGCGCACACGGCCGTCGCCGAACTCATACACCTTGTCGACAAGACCGTCGAGAAAGTAACGGTCGTGGCTCACTATGATCACCGTGCCATTGAAGTCGGCCACGGCCTCCTTGAGCACATCTTTCGACGGTATGTCGAGATGGTTGGTAGGCTCGTCGAGAATCAGGAAGTTGACCGGCTCGAGCAGAAGTCGTATCATGGCCAGACGTGTCTTTTCGCCGCCCGACAGCGCCTTGCCCTTCTTATCGACAGCCTCGCCGCCGAACATGAAGGCACCCAGAATGTCGCGCACCTTGGTGCGCATGTCGCCGGTGGCTACATTGTCAATGGTCTCGAACACGGTGAGCTCTCCGTCGAGAAGTTGCGCCTGGTTCTGGGCGAAGTAGCCTATCTTGACATTGTGCCCTATGCGAAGGGTGCCGTCATAGGGTATCTCATTCATGATGCACTTCACCAGCGTGGACTTACCCTCTCCGTTGCGACCCACGAAAGCCACCTTCTCGCCGCGCCGTATTGTTAACTCCGCGCCGGCGAACACCTGATGGTCGCCATAACGCTTCCCCAGGTCTTCGACAATCAGGGGAAAGTCGCCCGACCGTTCCGCGGGCGGAAACTTTAGCCGCAACCGGGAGTTGTCGACTTCGTCGACCTCTATGGGCACAATCTTCTCCAGCTGCTTTATGCGGCTCTGCACCTGCACCGACTTGGTGGCCTTGTAGCGGAACCGCTCGATGAACTCCCTCGTGTCGGCAATCATCTTCTGCTGGTTCTCGTAGGCCCTCATCTGCTGCTCCACGCGCTCCTTGCGTAGCACGAGAAACTTGCTGTAGTTCACCTTATAGTCATAAATCTTGCCGCATGAGATCTCGATGGTGCGGGAGGTGACGTTGTCGAGGAATGCACGGTCATGGCTCACAAGAAGCACAGCCTTCCCTTTCGTCTGTATGAACCGCTCGAGCCATTGTATCGACTCTATGTCGAGATGGTTTGTAGGCTCGTCGAGGAGGAGAATGTCAGGACGCCGCAGCAGTATCTTTGCCAGCTCTATGCGCATACGCCAACCGCCGGAAAACTCGGCAGTAGGACGCCGCAGGTCGGTGGCCTTGAAGCCCAGGCCGGTAAGTGTCGACTCAATCTCAGCATCGATATTAGCAATCCCCTCGATATTGAGACGGTTACTGAGGAAATCGAATTTCTCGAGGAGCGCGGCATAGTCGTCGCTTTCATAGTCTGTACGTTCGGCCATCTGTCGCTGCACGTCATCGAGGGCGGCACGTATGTCGTCGAGGTCGCTGTAGGCTTTCCTCACCTCGTCGGCAACGGTGGTGGCGTCGGCAAGCTCCATCTGCTGTGGCAGATACCCTATGGTGACGCCGTTGGGTATCGATACGCTGCCGCTGTCGCAATGCTCCAGACCAGCTATTATCTTCAGCAGGGTCGACTTGCCGGCACCATTCTTTCCTGTCAACGCTATGCGGTCGTTGTCGCCAACTACAAAGCTCACATCACTGAACAATGGCTTTGCCGAAAATTCAACCCCGAGATTATTGATTGAAATCATAAGTAACTGTTCAAAATACTCACCGCAAAATTAATAAAAATTATATGCGTGACAGTAGCGCGGTATCATATTTTTAGTTAATTTTGCAAATCAAGCCGGCGACCATGTCGGACTGGAACATTATAAAACATTGCTTATTCCAATATTGTTTTAAGCAAAGGAAAGGGTCGGAAGGCCTGATAAAATGTATTACCATGAACATAGAAGAAGCACTGAAATACCACGAGTCGGGGCGTCCCGGCAAGATAGAGGTGGTGCCCACCAAGCCTTACACCACACAGGCGGATTTGTCGCTGGCATATTCGCCGGGGGTGGCCTACCCATGTCTGGAGATCGAGAAGACTCCCGACGATGCATACCGCTACACCAATAAGGGTAATCTTGTGGCTGTGGTGAGCAACGGCACAGCCGTGCTCGGTCTCGGCGA
>CABUTY010000320.1 GCA_902494595.1 uncultured Porphyromonadaceae bacterium
CGTCGACCATACATACGAGGTAGAGGGCCACAAGGCATATTATGCAGAGGTCGCGGTTTCGGCGGAAATAGTCCTTGCGGCTCTTGAAAGTGCGCTCGAGCCATGAACGGTCGAGGTCGCTTTCACTCACGGTGGGAGGAAAGAAGTTCATATAGCTGTTGGTTCCCGGGTCGGAGTCCATGATGTCGCGGTAGGCCTGCATATAGTCTTTGTACTGGTTGGCGTTCCAGCTTGTGGCATATCCGAGACCCATGAAACCGCCCACCACTATCGGGAGCTTCCAGTATCGGCGGTTATAGATCTGTCCGAGGCCTGGGCAGAGTGCCGAGAGCCATACGGCGCGTGTGGGAGAGGGGTTGAAGGGAATCTTGCCGTTTTCGTCGAAGGCATAGTCGTCGGCACGTACTTCGGTAGGGGGTATGGAATCGATGTCGGGAGTCACGGCCACGTCTATCTCGGCGTCCACCATCACTGTGGAGTCGGCCGGAAGGGCTATGGGCTCTCGTTCCGCGGGTGACTGCGGGATGCGTGCCGCCACGGCGCCGCCATATATCTCGGGCGGTAGCAACAGCAGCAATGCCAGCGTCATAGCCAGCACTTTCTCGCCTATCCTGCTGTGTCCCTCGGTGTCAGCCATTGTTGATAGTGTCGAAAACTTTTATCAGCCGATGGAGGTCGTCGTCGGAGGCGAAGCGGAAGGTTATGGCTCCAGAGCCGTTTTCCGAGCGCGTGAACTTCACCGGTGTATGGAAACGGTCGGTAAGAGAGTCGGCGAGCTGGCGGTAGGCCGAATTGTCGGGGCGTGACGGTTTCTCCGCGGCATCCTTCTCCTTGCCTTCCTGGCGTGCGAGGGCTTCGACGGCTCTTACGGAAAGGCCCTCCTTGACAATTCTCTTGTAGAGGCGCAGCTGCGTCTTGGTGTCGGCCACTGCCAGAAGGGCGCGGGCGTGTCCCATGTCGATGTTATGGTCGCGCAGGCCGAGCTGAATCTCGGCTGGAAGCCTGAGGAGCCGCAGATGGTTGGCGATGGTGGCACGTTTCTTGCCGAGACGCTCCGAGAGGCGTTCCTGGGTAAGCTCGTAGGTGTCGATGAGCTTTTTGAAACCGAGGGCCACCTCTATGGCGTTGAGGTCCTGGCGCTGAATGTTCTCGATGAGGGCCATCTCGGTCATCTCCATGTCGGAGGCGGTTCTGACATATGCGGGCACGGAGGCGAGGCCGGCAATAGCGGCGGCACGCCAGCGGCGTTCTCCCGCGATTATCTGGTAACGGCCGCCGGCTATGCTGCGCAGCGTCAGCGGCTGTACCACACCGAGCTCACGTATGGAGGCGGCAAGTTCTTCGAGACTGTCGCTGTCGAAGGCACGGCGCGGCTGCTCGGGATTCGGCTCTATCTGGCTCAGGGAAATCTCTGAAATCGCCGAGGATCCGTCGGTGCGTATCTCGTCGACCGACAGCAGCGCATCGATGCCGCGTCCCAGTGCCGGACGGCGCCCCGGCTGGCTGCTCTTATTGTTGTTCATGCTTTGTCGGTGGTTTTCTGTCGGTTGCGGTTCTTCTTGCGCTCGCGGGTCTGCAGCTCACGTGCCAGCTGGGTATAGGCTATGGCGCCGCGGCTGTCGGGGTCGTAAAGAATTACCGGAAGTCCGTGGCTCGGACTCTCCGACAGCTTTATGTTGCGGGGTATTACGGTGGTGAACACCATGTCGCCGAAGTGTCCTTTGAGTTCCTCGAAAATCTGGTTTGCGAGGCGCAGACGGGCATCGTACATCGTGAGCAGGAAACCTTCTATTTCGAGCTGCGGGCGCAGCCGCGACTTGATGATTCGGATGGTGTTGAGGAGCTGTACGATACCTTCGAGGGCGAAGTATTCGGCCTGTACGGGAATCAGCACGGAGTCAGCGGCGGTGAGGGCGTTGACGGTGATGATCCCCAGTGAAGGAGAGCAGTCGATGAGGATGTAGTCGTAGCGGTCTTTGACAGGGGCGACCACGCCGGCCAGCACCTTCTCGCGGTCCGCGCGATTCATGAGTTCTATTTCGGCGCCCACAAGTCCTATGCGCGAGCCTATGATGTCAAGACCCTTCACCTGGGTGGCCTTGATGGCCTCTGCCGCCGGGTAGCTGTCGATAAGGCATTCGTACACCGATACGTCGCTGTCGTCGAGCTCCACCCCCAGTCCCGATGTGGCGTTGGCCTGCGGGTCTGCGTCAATCAGCAATACCTTGCGCCCCGATAGCGCCAGACATGCCCCAAGATTGAAGCTCGTCGTAGTCTTGCCTACGCCGCCCTTCTGATTCGCTATTGCTATTATCTTTCCCATATATAATCCTCACTATGGAATTAATTTGCAAATTTAATCATTATTCCCCATAATCCGAAAATTCTAAGTTTTTTTAAGGAATCCGGACACGGGCATACTTGCTTGCGTCTGTGAGGCGGGAAATGCCGATTTTCATAATTTGAAAATTTTTGCTATCTTCGCAGGTTAATAAGAGCGCGTGCCGCTGTATGTGCGTTAAAAAACAGATTTAAGAATGCTTACATTGCAGGCAATAAAGGCTGATCCTGAGTTTGTGATCGGCAGGCTGGCCGTCAAGGGCTTTGACGGCCGTGGAGTGATAACGGAGATACTTGAGATAGATGAAGAGCGCAGGAAGCTCCAGCATCGGTGCGACACCGACGCGTCGGAACTCAAGAAGCTGGCCTCGTCGATAGGTGCTTTCATGAAGCAGGGAGAGCGCGACAAGGCGGA
>CABUTY010000321.1 GCA_902494595.1 uncultured Porphyromonadaceae bacterium
CTCACCACCCATCCCGACCCAAAAATGCTCCACGAGAATGTAAAGGATATTCTCGCCGAATATCTCGCCGCCGGTCTCGACCCGGAGAAAAACACCATCTACGTGCAGAGCGACGTGCCTGAAATATCGGAGATGTACCTGCTGATGAACATGCACGTGGGCATCGGCGAGCTCATGCGCACGGCCTCCTTCAAGGACAAGGCCCGAAAGGCCCTCGGCATCAAGAGCGACGGCGATGAAATCGAGAAGGAGATTATCGGCAACCAGACCAACCAGCGTGTTAACGCCGGTCTGCTCACATACCCCACTCTCATGGCCGTCGACATTCTTATACACCATGCCGACCTCGTGCCCGTGGGCAAAGACCAGGAACAGCACCTCGAGCTGACCCGCCGATTCGCACGCCGGTTCAACTCCTTCTATAAAACCGACTATTTCGGCGAACCCGTCAACTTCAACTTCGGGGCGGCTGCCGTCAAGGTGCCCGGTCTCGACGGCTCCGGCAAGATGGGCAAGAGCGAGGGCAACTGCATATATCTTGTCGACGACGAAAAGACGCTGCGCAAGAAGGTGATGCGCGCTGTCACCGACGAGGGTCCCAAAGTGCCCGACTCGCCGGTCAGCGAGCCTATCGCAAACCTATTCACTCTGATGGACCTCGTGTCGGCTCCAGATGTGGCAGCTCATTTCCGCCAGGCTTACGCCGACTGCTCCATACGCTACGGCGACCTCAAGAAACAGATTGCCGAGGATATCCTCAAGGTGACTCTCCCGATACGCGAGCGCATCCTCGAGATACGCCGCGACGACGAGTTCCTGTCGAAGGTGGTGCGCCAGGGCGCCGAACGTGCCCGCGAAACCGCCGCCAAGACCCTCGCCGACGTACGACATATCATGGGCATCAGAAAATTCTGACAACCGGCACCCGCTATGGTCCTCAACTGGATATGGATAGCATTCTTTGTCCTGGCGTTCATTATGGCGCTGGGACGAACCATATTCCTCGGCGACCTTGAGGTCTGGAGCTCCGTCATGAACGCCTCCTTCGACCAGGCAGCCTTCGCTTTTGAGGTGTCGCTCGGTCTCACCGGTGTGCTTACACTCTGGCTCGGAATCATGAAGATAGGCGAAAAGGCCGGCGTCATCGAGTTTTTCAGCCGACTGATAAGCCCTTTCTTCTCGCGCCTTTTCCCCGGCATACCCAAGGGCCACCCCGCCATGGGGGCCATATTCATGAACATTTCAGCCAACATGCTGGGCCTCGACAATGCCGCAACACCAATGGGTCTCAAAGCCATGCAGGAGATGCAGGCCCTCAACAAGCAGAAAGACACGGCCACCGACGCCATGATAATGTTTCTGGTGCTCAACAGCTCGGGGCTCTGTCTGGTGCCCATCAGCATCATGATGTATCGTGCGCAGGGAGGCGCCGCCAACCCTACCGACGTGTTCATACCTATACTCATAGCCACGGCCATAGCCACTCTTGTAGGGCTCACGGCTCTCTGCATCCGTCAGCATATCCGCTTTGACAGAGTGATGTGGGCATGGCTCGGAGGTATCGCCGCCGCGGTGGCTCTCGTCACATGGTTCTTCTCCTCGCTCTCCGACGACAAGGTGGCTATATACAGCACCTTCGGCGCAAACCTGATACTCTTTTCGGTGATTATAGCCTTCATAGCCGGGGGGATACGCCGGCGCATCAAGGTGTACGACGTCTTCATAGAGGGTGCCAAGGAAGGGTTCAAGACTGCAGTCATGATCATCCCCTACCTTGTGGCCATACTTGTGGCCATAGGGATGTTCCGGGCTTCGGGAGCCCTCGACATCATCACGGGCGGCGTGGAACGCCTCGTTGCCGCCATGGGCTTCGACACCCGCTGGGTAGGTGCGTTGCCCACAATGCTCATGAAGCCACTCAGCGGAAGCGGCTCATGCGCCATGATGCTCGACGTGATGAACTCCAATGGCCCCGACGCTTTCGTGTCGCGACTCGCCGCCGCCGTCAGCGGCTCCACCGACACCACGTTCTATATCCTCGCCGTTTATTTCGGCTCCGTAGGCGTCGCCAAGACAAGGTATGCCGCCGGTTACGCACTCCTCGCCGACATCACCGGCGCCGTGGCCGCCGTCGCTATAGCCTATATTTTCTGGCCTTGAATCATTTTTATCCCCTGAGGCGTTTTATTAACGAAGAATCATTTCCCGAATATGAAGAAATTACTGACCATTATATCGCTGATGTGCGCGATGCTTGTGCCGGCATATGCCGCGCCGACGGAACCGCAGCAACAGGCAGACAAAAATGCCGAACAGCCCGACAGGAAAGAGAAGGAGACGGTGAAGAAAGTGCTCTTCATCGGCGACTCCATGACCGGCTGGCTCTCGGAAGCCCTCAACGGCTACGGCAAGGAGAACGGCTTCGAGGTCGCCACCGTGGTATGGGACGGCTCCACAATACAGAAATGGGCCAACTCGCCGAAACTCAAACAGCTTATCGACGACCAGGATCCCGACGCGGTGTTCATAAGCCTGGGCATGAACAGTCTGTTCGACCCCAAGCCTGCTCATCTGGCACCATACGTCACAAAAATCAAGCAAGCCGTGGGCGACCGCGGTCTCGTTTGGGTTGGCCCTCCCTCCTGGCCCGGACAGAAAAAGGGTGCCGTGCTTACCGACTGGCTCGCCGACCAACTCGGTAGCCGACACTTCTTCAACAGCTTCAACCTGCAGCTCCCGCGCCAAAGC
>CABUTY010000322.1 GCA_902494595.1 uncultured Porphyromonadaceae bacterium
CCGCGACGAGCCGCTTTCCCAGCGTATGCCACCGTAAGCCGACGTCATGTTGGCCACAGGCGCTCCCGATCCGGCACAAGCGAACATGTCGGTACGCGTCACCAGATAAGATGTCTGGTAGCCGCCCCAGCTCTGTCCGTCGATGCCTACACGCTTCGGGTCTATCCACGGATAACGGCGGCACATCTCCTCAACGCCGCTGCATACATAGTTGTAGCAGTCCTCGCCGGGGCGCCCCGATGTATAATGGATGTCGGGAACGAATATCACATAACCCCGGCTCACATAGAAGGGATAGTTCACCCAGCTCCACGACGGCTCCATGGTATAGTGACGGTAAAGGTCCTCGGTACCTGTCTCGTAGAAGACGCTGAGCATCGGGTATTGTTTCGAGGTGTCGATATCCTCAGGTACGTAAAGCACTCCCTCGGCCGGCTTGCCGTCGTAGGTGTACCATTTCACATGCTGAGCCGTTCCCCAGCGGAAGTTCTTCAGCTGGTCGTTGACGTTTGTCCACTGACGTGCGCGGGCGAAGTCGGTACCGTTGCTCACCCATATCTCCGGAATCTCGGAGAAGTTGCCGCGCTGCCATGTGAAGACAGGTGCATTTCTGGCGGCAGCCACCCGCGTGTAGGCATGTCCGTCGAGCACCGGCATATGCGGAGCCGAAGCTTTGCCGTAACGCATCCAGCCCAGTCCGTTATATTTGTCCTTATAGTCGTAAAGTTCCAGCAGCATAAAGTCGCCGGCGGCGAGGCAGCGCCGCTCCGGGTCGGTGTTGCGGTATCGTATGCGCACGCCGCGCTTCGCGCCTTCACCTGCCGTAAGGTTCTCGGCCTTCGCTTTCCCCTGCGGGTCTACGCTCCATATATCTGTCTTGTCATAAAGGAGTATGCGGCTGTCGTTGTCGCCCCAGCCGGCAATCCCCCATGGCTGCGACGGCGACGGATGCTCGTCGAGCGTGTCCCACAACTCAGCCGGCACCGTCGCGCTCACCTCCGCTATCGTTGATGCCGCGATATCGTAGACATTCCATTTGCGGTCGGCAAACCATGCCACATATCGTCCTTCCGGCGACATCTCCGGCTCTATCGAGCACATGTACCTGCCAACCTCCTTACGGGTGCCGTTGTTGACGTTGACCACATACATGCGCGTAGGCACGAAGTAGTCCCACTGTTCCTGCGTCATTGTTTCCGTAGGATCGGCCACGAGCGCCCAGTCGGCGTCCCAGCGGTCGCCGCCGGTCACTTTCTCCAGGATATTGTCGCTGAGGAGGGTCGCTTTCCACGTGCCGAGGTCCACGGCCACCGGCAGCGACGCCTTGCGTATCTTGTCAAGGACATGCTTCTCCTGCGGCGGCGTCATCGGCGAATCCCAGCGCCATATGTCCAGCTTCCCCGTCTCGAAGTCGTGTATGGTGGTGTCGTCGGGAGCTATCACGGGAGCCACGCCTGCAATCAGTCGCTTGCCCGACCGCGAGAACTCCAGCGTCGTGTTCTGGTTGGGTCGCAACGTCGCGCCGCGTCCATCCTTGAACTCCAGCATCACCCGGCGCGGGCTCTCCAGGTCGTGACGAAGGTCGCTGACGTATACGCCACACTCCTTGGTGCCGCTCGCTACCGTGTCGCGGCTGCTCGTGTAGGCGAGCCGGCCGCCGTCATAGCTGAACACCGGCTCGCCGTAGAAGTCGCAGTCGCGGTCTATGACTATATAACTCGTGTCGGGAAAGGATATGATGCCCACGCTTTTGGTGGTGACCGTATCCTTCTTGTTTTTGGTGATGGTCAGTGCCATCTTGCCGCCGTCGCGGCTGAATACCCAGTTGTCGACATTTTTGACGACTTTCTGCGCGCCTGTGGTCATGTCGAGCACCACCACCGGACGGCCACCCTTCTTGTCGGCAAGTTCCTTGGGCTTTATATAAGCGGTGTCGGCCGATTTCCAGGCCACCCAGTCGCCGCCGTCGCGCCCTATCTTATAGCCAAGCACCGACCCTATCTTCCTGACCTTCATCGTGCCGAGGTCCACGATAGCCAGTGAGTCCTTCGGCATCTCATGGTCCTTTTTCTTGTCGATTTTGGCCTTGCGTGTCACGGCATACTCGGGCTTTATGAGAGCCACGCCATAGCGGCCGTCGGCCGTGAACTGCGGCTTGTAGCCGCGAGCTATCATTATCTCCTTGCCGCTGCGGGTATTGCGGAAATACATCTCGCCATCGCCCTCCTGCGGATTCACCGCATAGGCCGACCATTTGCCGTCGCGGCTTAGACCATAGTTCACAACCCCTTTCCACGAGTCCATGTCCTCATGACTCAGAGCACGCTTCTCTCCGCGACCTGCCGTAGCCGTCAGCAGCAGCGCCGCCGCAAGCATTATAAATCTTACTGATTTAATCTCCATACGGCTCATACATTATGAAGGTTATGACCCATACGCTCCTTCTTGGTCTTCATGTAGAAGCGGTTATATTCGTTGGGTTCTATTTCGAGGGGTATGATCTCAGTGATTTCGAGTCCGTATCCGCCAAGACCGATACGCTTCATGGGATTGTTGGTCATAAGCCTCATCCTCTTGATGCCGAGGGAGTGGAGGATATTGGCTCCCACGCCATAGTCGCGTTCGTCGGCACGATGGCCGAGGTGAATATTGGCCTCCACGGTATCCATGCCGTTCTCCTGAAGCTTGTAGGCTTTGATTTTATCCATCAGACCGATACCGCGGCCCTCCTGGTTGAGATAGATCA
>CABUTY010000323.1 GCA_902494595.1 uncultured Porphyromonadaceae bacterium
GCCCGTGCCACGGAATCCTTCTGTATATACTCCAAAATTTCAGTCGACGGGGTACCCGGATAGGCATATGCCCCCGACAGTCCCGCATTGATGGCTCCGAGCGCTATGGCCTCGTCGCCCAACAAGAGTCGTCTCATCTTCATAGTTTAGATTTAAGTCGATAAAGCTGCTATCGCCCTATCTGTGTTTTATAATTGCAAATATAGTCTTTTATTCGTAATTTAGCAAAAAATTATGTTTTTTCATCTCCGGCCCATATGCTTAAGGGCCCGCACTATCCGTTATTAGCGTTATGAAGAGACTATCAATACTGCTGATGATGCTGGTGATTACCGCCGGCACTATCCTTGCCGATTACGTCAACTGGACGTACCGGATCAAGGGCGACAACACTTCGGAACCGCAACTGGAAATCACCGCCACCATAGCTCCCGGCTTTCATCTGTATGCCCCGGAGACTCCCGACGGCGGCGGACAGCCATTGCAGTTCCATTTCAACACCAAGGGGTGCTCCCTCTCGGGCAAACCCAAAGCAAGCAAGAGCTACACTAAAGAATACAGTGATATTTTCGAGGTCGACGAATACTACTATACCGGCACCGTCACCTTTGTGCAGCGGCTGAAGCCTACCGCTTCCGACTGGCAGGTAAATGCCGAGATGAACGGTCAGGTGTGCGACGACTCCGGCTGCTACCGCGTGCTGGGCTCCAACCTTTTCAAGGGTAAGGCTCCCGTCTCCGCCGACATGAAGGCCGACGCCAAAGAGGAAGAAAAGAATAAAAAGGAGGAGTCGCGCGACTCTCTGGCCACAGCCGTGGCCGCTATGGCCGACTCCCTCCAGGGCGCCGAACCTTTCATGACCCCGGAGCCTAACATGTCGTCGACGCGCGTTTCCGACTGGTGGGCAAACGTCGAGGCTGAGTTCAAGGTCTTCCACGAAGACTCCGAACAGCAGTCGCGATCCCTTTGGTACATTTTCATTGCCGGTTTCATCGGCGGTCTCATAGCTTTGGTCACTCCATGCGTATGGCCCATGATTCCCATGACGGTGAGCTTCTTCCTGAAACAGAACAAGTCGAAGCGAAAGTCTATCGCCACCGCCATGGTCTACGGCCTCTCCATCATAGTGATATACGTTCTGTTGGGGCTTGTGGTGACAGTGATTTTCGGAGCCTCGGCGCTCAACATGCTGGCCACCTCCGCAGGCTTCAACATTGCCTTCTTCCTGCTGCTGCTCGTATTCGCCTTCAGTTTCATGGGAGGTTTCGAGCTGACTCTGCCCGCAAAATGGACCAACCGTATTGACTCGCGGGTTGACAGCACCACCGGCTATCTGTCGATATTCTTCATGGCCTTCACACTGTCGCTGGTATCGTTCAGCTGCACGGGTCCCATCATCGGCACCCTTCTCGTGGAGGCTGCCGCCACCTCCAACTTCGTGTCTCCGGCCGTGGGAATGTTCGGCTTCGCACTCGCCCTGGCTCTCCCTTTCACTCTTTTCGCCTGCTTTCCCACGATGCTCAAGTCTATCCCCAAGTCGGGCGGCTGGATGAACACCGTAAAAGTGGTGCTCGGTTTCCTGGAGCTGGCCCTGGCGCTGAAGTTCCTCTCCGTGGCCGACCTCGCCTATGGCTGGCGTATACTTGACAGAGAGGTGTTCCTCACTTTATGGATTGCCATCTTCGGTCTGCTCGGAGCCTATCTGCTCGGCTGGATCACCCTGCCTCACGACGACAAGCTCGAGAAGATAGGCGTCACACGTTTCTCGCTCGCACTTATATCCATCAGCTTCTCCATATATATGATTCCAGGCCTGTGGGGTGCTCCGCTGAAGAGCATCAGCGCCTTCGCGCCTCCTGCCTATACCCAGGACTTCAACCTTTACCACGGCGACATTCATCCGCAGACCAACGATTTTGAACGCGGCATGCAGCTCGCCGACTCGCTGAAACGCCCTGTGCTGATTGACTTCTCCGGCTTCGGATGCGTAAACTGCCGCAAGATGGAGGGCGCCGTATTCGCCAACCACGAGGTGAAGAAAATCATCGACGAGGATTTCATCCTGATCACGCTCATGGTTGACGACAAGAAGGAACTGCCTGTTCCCGTGACTGTAAAGGAATCCGACGGGCGCGAGACCACGCTCAGAACATATGGCGACAAATGGAGCTTCCTCGAGAGATCCAAATTCGGGTCGAACGCCCAGCCCCATTATGTGATTGTCGACAACCAGGGGCTGCCCCTCAACAAGGCATACGGCTACGATGAGAATGTCAACAAGTTCCTGGATTTCCTCAACCGTGGCCTTGTCAACTACAAGAAGGAAAGGAGCGAGCGGAATTGAGACGGTCAGTGATATTTACGACGCTTCTCCTTGCAACGATGTCGGCGGCAAGCTCTCAGACGCTTACACGCACCTACATAGAGCTTGCCGACTCCGCCGACAATTATATGAAGCGGGAGCGTTGGGAGGATGCCGAGCGCATGATTGTTGGCGCGTTGAGGCATGAGCCGGCCAACCGCAGCAACTGGCTGCTTTGGTCGAATCTGGGAGTGGTGCGCACACACCGCGACAACTATCCAGGCGCACTGGAGGCTTATGAAATCGGACTTTCAGGCGCTCCCCGTTCCACGGTGCTCCTTTCTAACAGGGCATGGACTCATCTCTCTTTCGACCATCCCGAAGAGGCCATGGCAGACCTTGACAGGACGCTTTCGCTCGACTCTCTACAGGCATGGCC
>CABUTY010000324.1 GCA_902494595.1 uncultured Porphyromonadaceae bacterium
GGTACCGTTGGCCGATTCGAGATTGCTGAGGGCGAGGACAGCGCGGTTGAGCACTTCGCCGGAGCGGTCGAGAGCCATGACGGTGTTCTCGAAGGTGGGGGTGCTGCGCTGGTTCACAATGGCGGCAATCTCCTGGTTGTGAAGACGCACGCCCTCGCGTACGGCGTTCTCCATATCAGAGGCGCTGAGCTGCGAGAAGGGCATCGTGCCGTAAAGGAGGTCGCTGCCCGTTATCAGCGGGTTGGCTGAGGAGCCTTCCGAAGGGTTGGCGTATGTCATGAGCGACATTACTGTTAGAGTGGTTATTATTATTCTTTTCATTCCTGTTGGTGTTACAGTGTTTTCCGGTATTTTAAGGGTATCAGGCAGATATCAGAAGTTGATACCTATCACAATCTTGGCTACGGTGATGGTACTGGCGTCGATTTTGGTTATCGACTTATGGTTTTTGTTGAAGTACCTTGTACCGGCAGATAGAATTATGAAGCTTTTCGCGCGGCGTGACTGGGAGAGGTTTATACCGCAGCCGAGGGCGCTGGCAAAGTCGCCGTGGAATGGGCCGTTGCTGATGGTATTGAAGGAGTAGCCTACCTGCACATTGAGGAAAAAGAGTGATGGCTTCTTACGGAACGATGTGCGGATCACGGCGTAGAGGGGCACATATGTGTCGCCCGACGAAAGGCTGCGGTGTATTCCGGCGCCGATGCCTATAATCTTGAAGAATGAGTTCTTATAGCCTATGTTCACGTCGAGGTCAAAGGTGGAGAGATTGTGGGCGGTCATGTCGATTGACGAGCCGAACTCGGCGCCCCAGGTAAAGTGTGACTTGGCGAGGTTGACCGACTTCTCCGGGAAGAAGCTGTCGACATTGGAGGCAGTGTCGTTGATCATCACCAGCGCTCCCTGATCGAAGTATGTGCTGTTTTCGCGGGCTAACGTATCCTGCGCCGCTTCCTCTTTGACTACGGATGCGGCAGTCTGGCGGGCGACACTTGAAAACGAAAAGCCCATAACAAGGAATATAATCAGGAGTATATTCTTCGTCATAGGCTATATGGTTTTGAAAGTTGTTTGTTGTGAAAGGATGTGGCTTATTCGCCGAGATAGCTCTTGAGGAGTTTGCTTTTCTGCCCTTTGAGACGGCGGATAGCTTTTTCCTTGATCTGGCGCACTCGTTCCCTGGTGAGGTCGAACTTGGCTCCTATTTCCTCGAGGGTCATTTCCTGGCAACCGATTCCGAAGAACATCTTGAGGATTTCGCGTTCGCTGGCGTAAAGCTGTTTGAGGGCGCGGTCCACCTCTTTGGATAGCGACTCTTTGTTGAGGTCGGCGTCGGCCATGGGGCTGTCATCGTTGGCGAGCACGTCGAGCAGCGAATTATCCTCACCTTCCACAAAGGGGGCGTCTACCGATATAGGGCGTCCCGAAACCTGTATGGCGTCGGAAATCTTGTCGACTGACATGTCGAGACGCTCGGCAAGTTCCTCGGTGCTGGGACGACGTTCGTTTTCCTGCTCGAAGCGCGCCATCTCTTTGGTAATCTTGTTGAGCGATCCTACCTGGTTGAGGGGGAGCCGGACAATGCGCGACTGCTCGGCAAGTGCCTGAAGAATCGACTGGCGTATCCACCATACGGCGTAGGAGATAAACTTGAAGCCGCGGGTCTCGTCGAATTTCTGTGCCGCCCTGATCAGACCGAGGTTCCCTTCGTTGATAAGGTCGGGGAGGCTGAGACCCTGGTTCTGATACTGTTTGGCCACCGACACCACGAATCGCAGGTTGGCGTTGATAAGCTTATCGCGGGCGGCCTTATCGCCCTTCTTGATGCGCTGGGCAAGCTCTACCTCTTCGCTTACCGAAATCAGTTCCTCTCTGCCGATTTCCTGCAGATACTTGTCTAAGGCCGCACTCTCGCGGTTGGTTATCGATTTAGTTATCTTGAGTTGTCTCATCTTCTTTTGCTAATGCTTTCTGTTTGTTACGGTCATGCCATACACATCATGATATACACACACGAAATATGTGTCATGACCGCTATGCCCTGACTTATGGTGAGGATGGGGGATATGCGCCTTTGATTCGATTCAACCCCTGCGGCATTTTTCGGCATGCCTGTGAATCAGTCTATTGTAATATAAAGGCGGCTTGCAATTTACCCTTTTACTATAACTAAATAACAACGCATTTATTTGATGGTTGGTTGAAATATTCCGATATTTTCGGTTTTGGGGGAGCCGGAGAACTGAACAGGAACTGCTCTGAGAGTTCACAGAACTGTTGCCACACTGATTTTCAGATGTTCACAGAAGCGGCAGGAGCAAGATAACGAGCTGCGACGGCGCCAGCCGGCACAGCTCGTTAGGTGAGGGGTGTCAGGTCATTATCTTGAATATGAGTTCCTGGAGGAGGTCGTATTCATTGGTGAAGGAGTTGACGCCCTTGTTCTTGGAGTCGAACTCGCGGATGTGGTGTATAGCGTTGACGGCTTTGATCGGGGGGTAGGATTTCAGCGACATCTTGAAGTCCTGCAGGGGGCGGTATGCGGAATTTCCGAGCACGCCGGCCAGCGAGGCATCGTCCTTGACGGGCAGGTAATGAGCTATTACTAACTTGGAGAAATAGTTGAAGAGAGTGGCCGCCGTCACCACCGTGGGATTCGTCTTGGGATTGTTGCGGAAATAGTTGACGATGGCGATGCAGCGAGGGTAGTCGCGACGGCATATGGCCGTGGTGA
>CABUTY010000325.1 GCA_902494595.1 uncultured Porphyromonadaceae bacterium
CCTCGACTGCTTCAGTGAGGAGCAGATAGTGAGCATCCTTCGTCGGGCAGCAAAGGTTATGGATGGCGATTCCCGTCTCTATATCATGGAGACATTATGGGACCGTCAGCGTTTCGAGGCTGCGGCACTGTGTCTCACGCTCACCAGCCTTTACTTCACGGCTATGGCCAACGGCAACAGCAAGATGTACCATTCCGACGACATGGAGAGGCTCGTTATAGAAGCCGGTCTGAAGATAGAGAAAATCCATGACGGTCTGGGTCAGGGACATTCCATACTTGTGTGTCGTAAGGCATGATTGGCATGTCGAGCGAACGCAATTTTATTGTTTATATTACGTTAATGATTGGTAGCAATACATAAAACCAACAATGAACCGACAGGATATAGAGAATAAGGTAAAGGATTTTCTTATAGATGATCTGGAGATAGAGGAGGAAAAGATAGTTCCCGGCGCACTGTTAAAGGAGGATATAGGCATCGACAGTCTTGACTTCGTGGACATAGTGGTTATAGTAGAGAAGAATTTCGGCTTCAAGATCAAGCCGGAGGAGATGGCCGGGGTAAAGACCATCGACGACTTCTATAATTACATCGACGACCGGATCAACAAATAAAGGCGACGGCATTTTGGGCGAATTGCGACATGAGAAGTGGGCCGGCACCACTTACGGCACAGGCTGGATGCACAGGTGGCTCATAAGGTTGCTGCGTGTGACAGATGTAAGGGTGATATATGCGGTGACCGATATTTTTGTGTTGCCGCCCACGCTTATATGTTCCGGCAACGGCCGTCGTCAGTCG
Organism: uncultured Porphyromonadaceae bacterium; assembly: GCA_902494595.1. Classification (GTDB taxonomy): domain Bacteria; phylum Bacteroidota; class Bacteroidia; order Bacteroidales; family Muribaculaceae; genus Lepagella. The sequence goes on from CABUTY010000325.1 coordinate 805, forward strand.
TATCACTTTGCACGCAAGGGTCTCGGTCTTGGCAAATGGAGAGCTGCCAGACATGTATGGCGCAATTACAGGTCGTTCTCGAGGGTGGTAATCGACAGATTCGCGAGCTATGCCGGCAAGCTGCCGGAGATTGAGATAGAGAATTTCAATGTCTACCAGAGGCTGCAGCGCGGCAGTGATGGCTTTGTGCAGATAAGCTCTCACATAGGCAATTACGAGATGGCGGGGTATGCACTGGTATCGGGTAAGCCCATCAAGGCGGCGGTGTTCGGAGGCGAGAAAGGCTCCGTGATGGCCAGCCGCGACAAGATTTTCAGCCAACACAATATAAGCATGGTGCCTGTCGACGGAGACATGAGGCATCTGTTTGTTTTCAATGCCGCCCTCGATAATGGCGAGGTGGTGAGTATGCCTGGCGACAGGGTTTTCGGCTCCAACAAATCCTACCGCATACCCTTTCTGGGCAGCGACGCCACATTCCCCGTAGGACCGTTCACGCTGGCCGCCGCCAAGAATGTCCCCATGGTGTTCGTGGCCGTGATGCAGGCGAAGCCCGGAAAGTACCGCATACACATTCATGAGATAAAGAGTCCCGGCCTGAAGTCGGTGAAAGCCAATGCCGAGGGTATGGCGCATGATTTTGTGAAGGCGCTCGAGAATATTGTGCGACGATATCCCGCCCAATGGTATAATTATTTCAATATCTGGGCCGATGACTGACTTTGAAAGAATAGACATACACGAACTGCTGCCACAGCGCGAGCCTTTTGTGATGGTCGGCAGGCTGCTGCATTTCGACATGAAGCGGACAGTGACGGCTACCATACCGTCGGCCGGAAACCTGTTTGTCAACGACGGACATTTCTCGGCTGAGGGAGTGATGGAGAATATCGCCCAGACATGCGCGGCAAGAATAGGATATATCAATAAATATATTCTCGGCAAGTCGATACAGATAGGACTGATAGGGGGGATAAGGAATTTCAGGATACACCGGCTGCCGTCGGTGGGCGAAGAGATAATCACGGCCATTGATACCGTGGAGGAGGTCATGGGTATGACAATGGTAGAGGGAACCGTGACGTCAGGTGGTGCTCCTATAGCGGAGTGCGTGCTGAAAATTGCGGTGATGGATACAGAGGAAACTGCAGATGAAGAGACTCACGGCATATAAGGAACTGGAGATACGCTTCAGCGAGGTCGACTCAATGGGCATAGTGTGGCACGGGTCATATCCTCTCTATTTCGAGGATGCCCGCGAAGCCTTCGGCGCAAAGTACGACTTGGGATACATGAAGATTTTCGGCTCGGGATATTATGTCCCTCTGGTTGAACTTGACTTCAAGTTCAAGAAGGCTCTGAGGTACGAGTCGAAGCCGGTGGTCAGGATAGATTATATTCCCACGGAGTCGTCCAAGATAGTGTTCGAGTATACGATAAGCGATCGCGACACAGGCGACGTCATAGCCACGGGGAGGTCGGTACAGGTGTTCATGGACCGCAATTATGAGCTTGTGTGGGAATCGCCGGCGTTTTATCGCGAATGGCAGCAAAAATGGGAAGTGTTATGATCGTCGGCAAGGGTGATTATATACTGAGTCCACTAGGCGACGGCACTCTGGCCAACTATGATGGAGCGCTGCGTGGCGAAAGCCGTCTGCAAATGCATCAGGGAATGTTCGGCCTTCCTGAACCCTTCACCGGCTCTCTTTTCGACCGCTCGTTCCTCAAGGAGATAACAGCCGCCCGCAATGGGGTGTATACGCCTTTCGAGAGTATCTGCATAGAGACCATTGACAGGGGATGCCGTGCGATGCATATCAGGCCTGATTCGGAGGATACAATATTCATAATATCCTCCACAAAAGGGAATGTAGACCTGCTGATGGATAATCCGGAGGATAAGCGC
>CABUTY010000326.1 GCA_902494595.1 uncultured Porphyromonadaceae bacterium
ATATGCCGGTGGCAAACTGGCTTGCCTCCCTGAAATTCGTCTGCATAAATATCAGAATCAGCTTGCGGCTGATTCCGAAGCCATAAAAGAAAAGGCTGAAACAATTCACCGACGCAGCCAGTGCGTAGATCACAATCACTACCCATGCCAGAGCCTTCAGCCAGCGCCCGCTCTCCATGAGCCACGCCAGTGGCAGCGTCATCACTGTCGCCTTTAATGAGCTGAAGAATATGACATACATAATCTGCAGCCATAAAGGGAATTTCAGCGAGTCCGACATCACTATATCAACCACGCTCATGATGCCAAACAGGAACATGGCAAGCCACAGAATCCTGTATTTGCGCCGCGACAGAATATCCGGAACCCTATTTACAGTCTTTCTTATATTACCGACAATATTATTTATATTCATAGAAGTTGTTTCGTCTAATTTTTATGGTAAGATTTATTAATATTCTGGAGCAGATTTGGCCGGTTTATGAGGGAGCAACCTCTCGGTTGGTCCCGATTAAAGCGGTCGAAGATGCCCGGAATATTGATAAAGATTGCCATAAAGTGAGCTTTTTTTATGATTTATTATTAAACGTAAATTAGTCGAAACAACTTCATATGTAAATTCTCTATGCGAGCCGGCTTGGCGCAGGAGGCGAGTCAGAATGTGCGGCCGTATGAGGCACGGTCGAGGGCCCGGTAAGCGATAGCTTCGGAGATGTGACGTGCAAGGACCTTGTCGGAGGCGTCGAGGTCGGCGATGGTGCGGGCCACGCGCAATATGCGGTCGAAAGCACGGGCACTCATGTTGAGTTTCTCCATGCGTTCCTTGAGTTTCGCCATTCCCTCCTCGTCAGGCCACGCATAGGCATGGATGAGTCGCGAGTTCATCTGCGCGTTGCAGTATACACCCTTCACGCCGGCAAATCTGGCCTCCTGTATCTTGCGCGCCTCCACAACACGGGCTCGTATTTCTGCCGAACTTTCGGCCGGTTGCGTGGAGGCCATGGCATCGAAAGCCACCGGCTCTATCTCGCACTGTATGTCGATACGGTCCAGCAGGGGTCCCGATATACGGTTCATGTATTTTGCCACGGCTCCCGGCGTACAGGTACATGCGCGCGTGGGATGTCCGTAATATCCGCAGGGACATGGGTTCATAGAGGCCACAAGCATGAAGCTCGCAGGATACTGCACGGTATATTTTGCCCTTGATACTGTAATCACCCTGTCTTCTATGGGCTGCCGGAGCACTTCAAGCACCTGACGGGGAAATTCAGGGAATTCGTCGAGAAAGAGCACGCCATTGTGCGCGAGCGAGATTTCGCCGGGCATGGGGTTGACACCTCCGCCAACGAGAGCCACCGGCGACACAGTATGGTGGGGCGTACGGAAAGGACGCGTGGTCATGAGCATGTCGCCGCGGCCAAGCTTCCCGGCCACGGAATGAATCTTAGTGGTTTCCAGCGCCTCACCCATGCTCAACGGCGGCAATATCGAGGGAAGACGCTTCGCCATCATCGACTTGCCGGCACCCGGAGGCCCTACCATCAGTATGTTGTGGCCGCCGGCACAGGCTACCTCGAAAGCGCGTTTCACCGACTCCTGCCCTTTTACTTCGGAGAAGTCATAGTCGAAGTGTCCGGCATCGCGTGCGAAGATGGCACGCGTGTCTATCTCCACAGGCTTTATCTCCGAAGTACCCGTCAGAATCTCCACCACCTCGGTAAGATTTCTGGCGCCGAACACCTCCAGGTTGTTCACCACGGCAGCTTCGGTGACATTACCCTCGGGCACTATAAGACGCTTGAGTTTCATTTCCCGGGCCTTTACAGCCATTGGGAGGGCCCCCCTCACTGGTAGCAGGCTGCCGTCGAGGCTCAGCTCGCCCGCAAACATGTAGCTGCCGAGATTGTCGGCTTTCACAGTGCCCGCAGCCGTCAGCAGCCCTATCACCATGGGGAGGTCGAAAGAGGCTCCCTCCTTCTTTACATCTGCAGGTGCCAGGTTGATAATCGTACGAGCCTTCGGAAACCGCAGACCCGTGTGCTCAAGCGCCGACTGCATACGTTCATAACTCTCCCGCACCGTGGTATCCGCGAGGCCTACTATGGCAAATCCCACCCCCTTGCTGATGTCCGTCTCTATCGTGACGGGGAAGGCGTCGATACCCTGGATACAGGCCGTGAGTACTTTCGAGAGCATCTTATCTTACTTATCTTACTTTATGAGGAGGCATTTCTGGCTTTTTCCACCCTATGCCGACCTTCTGTGCGGCCATAGAGGCCATATAATGGTCAGGACCGGTGTATACAACCCTTCCGCCCCTCTCTATGACCACGAACATGGGTAATGAATTGACACCCAAGGCTATTGCCGCTGTGTCGGAGAACTGTACGGGCATCCAACCCCTGACAATACCTCTCATGAGGCTGTCGCGCTTCATCTGGTAAGCCCAGGCCGCCGAGTCGGGTTCCATGCTGATGTCGGCCACTACGAACCATGCGGAGTCACGGCGCATATGCGCAAGATCCCGCAGCTCATCAATGGCTATGTCTCGCTGGTTGCTGGCATTTTCGGAAAAATAGAGTATGCCGCCGGATTCCGCGAAGGAGAGGGTATCCTTGCCGCCGGGAACTGTAAGCGTAAAGGCGCCAACCCTCGGGTGTACCGGCGAATAACCCAGCAGGTAATCGATGTGTCCCA
>CABUTY010000327.1 GCA_902494595.1 uncultured Porphyromonadaceae bacterium
ATGTTCTGGATTATGGACGGTTTCGACTACTCCAATATCGATAATATATATGTAATCGGATATATGAGCGACTGGCTGGAACCGGTGGAATCGAACGCTTCCCGATTCCAGATACTCGAAGAAGTCGAGTCGGGCATTTATGAAGGAATTGTCAGCTGTCCCGTTCCGTCTGCAAGTTTCTCCGACCCTCATTTCCGATTCGCGTATGCCCTGAATGGCTGGAATAACCCGGGCTCCATCGGTTCCAGCTGGTATGACTCCGTTCCCGTAAATGTCTCTTTCGCCGACAATAAATATGAGTCCTATATCGCCATAGACGGCAAGGGCAACTGGTCTCTTCCCGAATGGAAAGTGGAAGGCGACGTGAAGATGCGCGTCAACCTCAGGAATCTGACACTGACTCTCACCAACCTGAGCGAGAACTCGGTGACGGAAATCGGCGCCGACGACGAGAATGCTCCGGTGACCTACTACAACCTGCAGGGCCAGCGCGTTGCCAACCCCGCCAACGGTATCTTCATCCGCGTCCAGGGCAACAAGTCGCGCAAAATCGCCATCGACTGACATCCCAAACCCTCAATCACACAAAAGCCGGGACACATCACTGTTCCGGCTTTTTACTTATGTGTCTCGTTTTCAATGATTTGTAAAAATCCAAGGGAATAATCGGGCAATATTCGTAAAAATCCAAGGGAATAAATTAACAGTTCCCGAAAATGCAGCAAAGCCGGAGCGGGTCACCCAGCTCCGGCTTCTCGTGTTATGTGATTCATTAGTCAGGTCGCATCAGTAGCATATATGTTTTTCAGAAAGCATCAAACTAAGACCAGGCTTCAGCTCAGCCGGACGTCCTATACGTCCGGCAGCAAAGTTACATAATATTTTTTTAGTTTGCAAACAAATCGATTGAAAAATTACATTTGGTGCAATGTATAGCACGTTGATGCAATCATTCTGCCATAACTTTCTTCCCGTTGACGATATAAGGTTCCCCTTTGGCAGGACGTTGCGTGAGACGCCGCCCTTGCAGGTCATAAAGCACCGGAGCCTTTGCATCAGCCTCCACGCCTTCTATGGCGGCATACCGGCCCGTTACCTCCACACGATCCACGACCACACTGTCGCCATGCTCACCCGTCACCCTGAAGGCAAACCGAGTCTTATATCTGCTTATGCCTCCCTCTCCTGAGTGGAGCAAACTCCGGATATATTCGTCAAGATGCAATCTTACATCGGTCATCATGTCGGATTTCACCTCCACGACGGCAAAGCTCCGCAGAGTGCCGTCATTACCGGCAAAAGCCACATCGAGACTCAGCGCACCGCCATCGGCCGTCAGAGCCTCCGCCTTCAGCGACAGCACAGCTCCCTCCACATCATTGAGATTGAGCATCGGCGACATCAGCCAGCCGGCATCTTTGCCGCAACGGCCCACTGCCGCACCGTCATCCTCGAGGAGGGCACCATCTACATCCGCAGAATATTCCCAGCCATCGCCGGCACTCCATCCCCCAAGCTGCGGATGCCCGGCGGCAAACGTCTCTGACAACGGGATAAAATCAGGAGTGCCCACCACGATATCCGTAGATGCGAAAGCACCCTCGCGGCCACCGCTTACGCCACGTACCTCATAAACATATTCCCGCTGAGAATCGAGCACCAGCAACGACCCGTAGCCGCATTCACGCAAATCCTTCCCTATCAGCTTCCTGACAGTGTCGCCGGCCACTCCATATTTGGAATATACCTCATAACGCATGTCCTGATTCACAGGAGCGCCATGCAGGCCGGTGACGGGAGGCTGCCACGACAGCCACACCATTCTGTTGGCATTGTCGGTGGTGACAGCCTTGAGATCTGACACAGCCGCAGGGGCATCCCACCCGGAATATGCCGACACTTTCACGGGCATACCTTTGCCCATGGCGTTGACGGCCACAATCTCATACTCATTGACATCCTCGGGAACCCCCTTGTCGGTCCATCGGCATTCCACGCCGGGCGCCATACCGGCAAACCGAGCCGCCGGCGCAGCATCCCCAACACGCTGTACCTCCACATCCACAGTGCCTTCAAGAGGATTGCCAGCGATATCGGCGATAGGCGTCCTGAAGGAAAGGGCCACACTGTGGGAGTCGGGATCGAGAGCGGTAGCCACAGCTTCGCCGCACAACGCCGGAGCCTTGACGCTGCCGTAGGGTATGATGGAAATCTTCTCTATCAGCGCACGCCATTCCGCGGTGCCGCATGCCGCCATCATCATATTTCCGGCGGAACCCCGGAACAGGCGCGGACCTTCGCCCATCACGCACAACGTATCCAACGCCGCCCCATCCTGCCGCACAAGCTGAAGAGAGCAACACTCCGCATCACCCTCCACCACAGCGGTATAGAGAGAGTCGGCGCTCAGCATCACTTTCGGCAGAGGCATAAGCACCCCGGTGCCCCGGCTCTTGCCGCCGCCCACTGTGAGACGTCCGCCGCTTATCTCCAGCATTTCGGGCCGCGAAGTGCCGCTGTCATAGTCCGAGAGCCACCGGCTGTCGCTGAAATCATCAGTAAAAGCGCCGCGCACCTCCCGAAGACGGGGATAAAAACGCACCGCCGGGCCTTTGTAGAAAAACTCGTCGGAGAAGGATATGTCAACATATTCGGTCAATGCGGGAGAAGGGATAGCCATTTCGGCATATCCGC
>CABUTY010000328.1 GCA_902494595.1 uncultured Porphyromonadaceae bacterium
CGCATGGCGAGTTCGCGGGCCATATCTACGCTGCGTCCTTCAAGACGGTACGCTATATAGGCATTGTAGGCCGAATCAGCGCGGAACATTATAAACTGTTCGTTGTCGGCTTCCGGGAAGCGGTGGTCACGCAAATGACCCTGGAGATAGAGTCTGAAATCGTCCATCTCCATTATATGTAATTGTTTCATTATTCTGGATTTGGTGGTTTGGCGGTGTTTTTCATGTGCCATATCGTATATATGGCGGGGATAAGAAAAGGACACCGGGTATCCCTCCCGATGTCCAACCACTAAATCCACGTCAAAAATGAAACAAAAACATTATGACGTTGAATCAATGGCAAAGTTAATAAACTTTTCGGACAGTCGGGCAGGATTATATATAGTTTTATTCTTATTTTGTTATCTTAACCGTCAGTTCAGGCGGTTCTTACCTTCTTGGCTGACTTGGACTTGCGATGTCTGCGGCCTTTCTTCCTCGCCGTGACTTCGTCGGGCAGAGGACGGAACGCCTCGATGACACGCCTGACGATTAGATTGTAGAGCTTCTCCTCGTCACGGCTCACACCGACGGGATGCAGACCGGTGGTTACGATGCCGTGGCCATTGTAGGCGGTCTCGCCGCTGCGGAAATTGTGTCGGCGGCTGATGGACTTCACCTCTTTGGCGAGATGACCCCATTTGCCGTTGTGCTCCAGCACACGCAAGTTCTTTTCCATCTCGCGGGCCACCGATTCCGGCACCGTATTCTGATAGAGGGACGGGAAGGATATGAGGCTTTTGGAGTAGAGGGTGTAGGCAATGGAGTTTGTCTTATCGAACTCGAATCCGAGTTCCGCGCAGGCGTCCATCCACAGCGTGAGCATACTGTATAGCGGTTTTTCTTCCTCTTTTACAATCTGGAAGCCGATGTTGCCGACATATACCGTGTCGCTGGCCTTGTATTCTTCGGTAGCATCTGTTACCACCTCCGGGAAACCTTCTTCCTGACTGGTGTGCGCGGCATCCGTCTCGATGAAGTGGTTGACAAGCTGTTCGGAGAGCCACTTGTCGTATTTCTCCGGCTCCCTGGCACCGTATTTCACGGCTTTGAGGATAGCGGCCTTGCGCAGACGGGGAAGCCATGCGCGGAGCACTGTGACCGGCTGGCGGAGATACCAGTAGAGGTTGAGGAATGCGATTTCGCCGTCGAAGCAGGGACTCATGGCGTTGACGACGGTATGGCTCTTTGCCCACAGTTTTCTGATTACGGCGAGTTGGGCTTCGTCTTCCTGCGACTTCTCCCAGCCGAGGAGATCGTCGTAGTTCCGCATGGCGAAACTGAAGTGATGAGCATACATCTGTCGCATATCCTGGCCCGATGCGAGTACGAATTTCTCGCCGGGCTTGAAGGTGGCTTCGATGATATTGCCGTTGGTCCACGTCACGGCATAGCCATTGCCGAAATAGTAGTTGTCGAGCTGATTCGTGGCGCCGACGGCTGTCGCGATTGTGTCGGCGACGAGGCGGTTGTCGGTTATGATTGTTACCAGATTCTTTTTTGTCATTTCTGTAATTGTTTTTTGGTGGATATTTTGGTGGATGTAGTGGTTTTGAAAGACATCGGGAGGTTCCGGACCCTCCTTTTGTCATTTCATCTGTGTGGGCAGAAGACTGTTACATCTTCGGGCCTTTGGGTTTGCGCTGCTGGCGCATCTGGTCTTCGTTCTTGGGAGCCGTCTGGTATTTCTGAAGCGGCTCGGCGACGTGCTTTGTCGCTTCATTGGTCAGACCGTCATGGTTGACGGCTTTCTGAGTCTTGGACTCCTCGGCAACAGTGACACGCGGGTCGTTGAGCGACATCTTGGGTTTCATCCTGTCCTTGTCGAATTGCAGGTAAACCGTCGTAGGCTGACCCTTGTCATCGGGCATGTCGGTGATGACAGCCACGCGGCCGGCGGCATATTCCTTCGTCTGCTCCGGGGTGAGAGGATGCTTGTTCCAGTTGCGGAGGGGCTTGATGCGTCCGTCTTCCAGCAGCCATGTGTTCTCTTTGGAGACCTTGACTTTCTGGCCGTCGGGATTTTCAGTCTTTTGTGTCTGATTGACTTTTTCAGGCTTCTGCGTCTGAGAATTGTCCTGCTGCCGGTCTTCCTTGATTCCGTGGATTCTGTTCCACCATCTCACTCCGTTGGGGACGAACTCCAGATTGCGGCGGTCGGTGTTGTATTGGATTACGCCGGTGCGTGTCTGTCCGTCACGGCAGAGGATTTCCTTCGGGGGCAGCGGCTTGCCCTGTTTGAGCTGAGCGATTTCAGCCATCGTCAGTTTCGTCTGGCCGAAGGTATCGCGCACGAACACCGATTTTGCAGGGACCGCTATCAGTTCGTTTGTGTACCTGTCTCGGCTGACCAGACTCGGCACTTTCTCGCCTGTGGCGGGGTCGATGAGGTCAACGACCTTGCCGAGATTGCCGTTCTCCATAAGGTTGGCTTCGTCGATCTTGGAGAACTTGTAGCCCATGAAGTCCTGGGCGAGCCTGGCGTCATGGTGGATGAAGTGGGGCACCACCTTGACATTGCCGTTGTCGTCGGCGCGGAACGAGAGACGTGCTTCCACCGGATATTTCTCGCCGGCGAAGTTCATGGTGAGGTTGACCGGCTTGGACTTGCGGTTGTAGAGCATTTCCTGAAGGTCGCCGCTCTCTTTGA
>CABUTY010000329.1 GCA_902494595.1 uncultured Porphyromonadaceae bacterium
GCCAGACACAGCATCAGCACACGCTTGCGGTTGAACGCATCGACCATAAACCCGCTGAAGGGCCGTACCAGAAACGTAGCCACAACATATCCCGACAGCACTATGCCTATCGTGTCTTTATCAGCGGCAAACTCTCTGTCGAGATATAGCGGCAGAAGCGGCGTGAGAAGGTAGAAGGCAAAAAACATCATGAAATTGCACGTCATCACCTTCCAATACTGCGCGTTCCACAACCGCTCCATCTGTTTTGACTCTCCCATTTCTGAAATCCTCCTTTATGGTTCGGACTGCAAAATTAATATTTTTTCAGGTAAGGGTGTAGTTTTTCGGGTAGGGAGTGCGTCTTTAATACAAACGATAATCAAAACAGTAATGAAGAACGATCTGAAAGAGCAGTTCGAAGCGCTTGTGCGAGAGGAGAAAGGTACTATCTATTCGATATGCCTTATGTTCGCACCCGACCGGACACAAGCCGACGACCTGGCGCAGGAGACACTGGTAAACCTCTGGCTTGGTCTGCCAAAGTTTCGCGGCGACAGTTCCAGCCACACGTGGGTGTACCGGGTGACCCTCAACACCTGCATTTCCTATGAACGGAAAAAGAAACGTCAACCTCTCGACCGTGCCGACGGCATAGATGTGACGCTGCCCGACGAGTCATCCGACGGCGGGGAGAACGCACGCCGGCTCCATCAGCGCATCCAGAGCCTCGAACGTTTCGACCGCGCAATCATCCTTCTATGGCTTGAAGGTCTCCCCTACGACGAAATCGGCGACATTGTGGGCATCACCCCCAACGCTGTAGGCGTACGGCTCGTCAGAATACGCGAAAAACTCAAAAAAATAAACAATTAAAACCCCGAACATATGAATACCTACAAAGATAACAGCACCGACCTTGAGCTTGAGGAGATGAAGCGCGAGATGCAGCTGCTCCGTGAGGACATTCAGCAGCAGCAGGTCTTCTCCGACAAGACCATGCGCAATGTCATGGGTCAACGTCAGAAATGGATATCCAGTCTGGTAAAAACCGAGATTTACCTTGCGATTCCCGTGGTGATACTGATGTATATCGGCATAAAGTTTCTGATAGGCTTGTCATGGCCCTTTGTGATAGTGACATGCCTGTTCTGCATCGCCGATGTGATCTGGGACAAGACAATCAACCGACTCTCGAGCGCCGACTTCGCCACGATGTCGCTGATGGAGCTCAAGGAACAGCTACATATCCAGCAAAAGAGTCGTCGCCGCCAGATGCTCATAGAGACGCCGCTGGTGATTCTATGGACAGGATGGTTCGCCTACGACCTTACGACCAACGCGTTGGGCATATTCCGGGAGATGCCCGGCTGGATATGGTATGTTGTGATGGCGGTACTCCTTCCCATAGCCCTGGCAGTGGCCGCCGCCCTGTATAAGAAAATGCAGGCCTCCGACTCCGCTTCCATCAAGGACATCGACATGCTCGACGAAGAGAATCGTCACAACGCCCGAAGCCCCGTCACTTTAAATTGAGATACGAGGGATGCAGCCTGACTGCGGCTGTATCCCTCGACTCATTTCAGCCCGATTCATCAACCGGCAATATACAACAATACTTATTCCACAAGTTGGGGAGGCAAGATAGGCATTGCGCCGTTTCTGGTGCATACGTAGGCAGAGGTGCGCACTGCCAGTGAATGGGCTTCGGCCACGCTCTTTCCTTTCAGTATCGAGGCGATGAAAGCTGCCGTGAAGCTGTCGCCTGCGCCTACCGTATCGGCCACGTCAACCTTCGGCGTAGGCTGGAAGGATACTGTACCGGGCGTGAAGACATAGCTGCCGTTGATGCCGCACGTCAGGATAAGCATCTTAAGATTGTATTTTCCCAGAAGTATCCAGCACTTGTCCTGCAGGTCGATGCCCGGATAGCCGAACATACGGCTTACCGTAACCAATTCCTCATCGTTGATTTTCAGTATGTTGCAACGCTGCATGGAGTTGCAGAGAATTTCTTTGTTATAGAATCCCTGGCGGAGGTTCACATCAAATACCACAAGTTCACCGTCAGTGTGGGGCATTGCGTCAAGGAAAGAGCTGATGGTGTTGCGCGACACTACATTTCTCTGGGCGAGAGAACCGAAGCACACTGCTTTGGTGATGCCTGCCAGAGCTTCCAGTTCAGGAGTCCATGGGATGTTGTCCCAGGCCACATTCTCCTTGATTTCATAGTTAGGTATACCGGCCTGGTCTATCTCCACCTGAACTGTTCCGGTCGGATAGGGAACTTCTGCGATAAGCTGATTAAGGCCTTTGGATGTGAAATTCTCGACAATCTCCTTTCCGAGAACATCGTCACCTACCGCGCTTACCACACAGCTCGGCAGTCCGAACTGCGACACATGATAGGCAAAATTGGCGGGGGCTCCCCCGATTTTCTTTCCCTCGGGAAGTACGTCCCATAACGCCTCTCCCATTCCTACTACTACGTCTTTCATGTCCTTTATAGATTATTTGCCTGATTTGATTTTTAAAGAAGTTGTTTAAACTAATTTACGTACCATAATCAATATAAAAAGTAGTTAACTTTATGGCAACCTTTATCAATCTTTCGGGCGTATTTCTCCTCTCTCATCGGCACCGACCGAAAGGTCGCTGCCTGTTGGGTCGCCTTCGCTCCCCGAGCCCTGCGGGGTTCGA
>CABUTY010000330.1 GCA_902494595.1 uncultured Porphyromonadaceae bacterium
CAGCGGGGCATTGCATTTCCGACAGAAGTTGCGTGAATTTAGTGTGCCGCATTCTGGGCATACAATCCCCTCTTTAGGCTGCCCGCAACGGTTGCAGAACTTGAACGAAGCGTTGACCTTCGCGCCGCAGAAAGTACATACGTCGGGATGCAGAGAATGGCCGCATTCTGGACATATAGCCCACTGTGCCTCACATGGATTACCGCAATGGGCACACTTGACAGAGCTTCTGGCGGCATATGATTGCGGCTGCCAGACACTCTGCCTGTACTGTCGGGATTGCGTCTTTACTTTTGCCTTTTGCAATCCGTTCATGGCCTATGCATCGACAGTGGTGTTTTTGTCAAACATACGCGCGATGGCTCGAATGATGACGTAAAGCAACCAGATGCCTCCGAGTGCTACTGCAAGTGCCATTCCTATACCGCGGAATGCTGTCATGCCGGTTCCGAAGCCGGTCCACAGCCAACTGAAAAATGATTTCATGATTGTATGGTTTATAAGTTTATATCAGTTGTTCGCGGACAATGAAGGCAGGGCTTCTTGTCCGTTCAGATTATTTTCATGGATCTTAACGTCAGCGGATGATGCCGCTTTTCTTTATGTATCCCTTGTCTATGGCTTTTACAATCAGATCTGCCACATTGACCGCTCCGAGTTTGGAAAACAACGACTTCCTGTGGGCTTCCACAGTATTTTCCGTAACGAACATTGCCGCCGCTATTTCACGCGAGGTTTTACCTTGAGATATATGGTACAGCACTTCAAGTTCCCTCGCCGACGGATGGAGACTGTTGTCGCCAGCTGCCTTCAGTGCCTTGTGCACTTCTTTGCAATAATAGTTGTTGCCGTTGAGGATTTCCTCAATAGCTGTTATAATCTCGCTCCCCTCTCCCGATTTATAGATAATAGCGTTGACCTCTCTGGCAAGCAGTTTGCGGAGAGTCCATATTTCATCATGAACGGTGCTGACGATTATATGAGCTACAGGATTTCTGGCGCGTATCATCTCGATAAGCACAAATCCGTCAAAGTCTGGCAATTCGAGATCTATTATATAAAAATCGAATTCTATTCCGGCATCCATTTGAGTCACGAGAGCCATAGCCGTGCTGAACTTAGTGACGTTATTGGCATTACGGCTTGCAAGGATGGCTGTCATGCCTTCCCTGACAAGGTCGTGGTCGTCGACAACGGCTATCTTCATCTGTGACAGTATCGATTGGTCATCCATAAGTGTTTGAAAATTGCATATTTTTCACATGCAAAATTACCCCATTTATGGACGCCTGTCAATTACGGTTTCCCGTAGTTTTCAATGTCTTAAAAGAGAAACCAAGGACTCGCTCTAAAAAATGATAGTCAGTGTTACTGTCGTACCTGAAGGTTCGGATGGCTCTATAGAAACAGATCCGCCAACGGCGTTAGCTCTGCGACGGATGGAGTCGAGACCTATTCCTTTCTTTGCTCCGGATGTTTTTTGCTTATACATGCCGTTGTCGTTGATGGATGCTTCCAACTTGTCTTTTGTCAGGTAGAGGTTTACGTCGATATTCGTGGCTCCTGAATGCTTTACTGCATTCCCTACTCCCTCCTGAATGATACGGTAGACCTCAAGAGATGTGGCGTCAGGCACATCGCTCCAGTCGGAATCAATAGCCGAGGAATCATAAACGAATGATATTTTCCCTTTATTCGCTTCTGCCTGTTTGGCGATGAAGAACCTTACCACTTCATCCAGCGAAGCGTAAGAGAACTCCGGAGGCAACAGCTCATGGGATATGCGACGCACCGATTCACGGCATGTGTCAATCATTGATGCCGTGCTGTCGGCAGGTTTTCCGGCATTGATGTTCATCTGAATGGCAAGAAGGTCATTGCATACCCCGTCATGAAGTTCCCGGGCCATACGCTGCCGTTCGCTTTCAAGACCTTCAATATATTGTTGTGTAAGCTGCCGGCCAATTTCGGCGCGTATTTTGGCAAATTCCATCTCGTGTTGCAGGCGACGACGTTTCTGGCGCGTGGCATATACCACAAAGACAACTGCCCCAATCAAAAGGACGGCAAGAGCAGCAAACAGCCACATCAATATATTGGCTCTTTTGGCCTCGCTATGCGCGAGTGCCAGCTGAGCTTCTTTTGTCTCATATTTTATGGTCAGATCCCGCAGGCTCTCGGCTTTTTCCTGTGCCCATAGGGTATCTCGAATCTCGTTGCTCTTCAGCAGCGTCTCATAGGCGTTCTTGTATTCACCAAGGTCGGCATATGCCAGATGAAGGTTGTTGTAACAGTCAAATTTTACAAACGGAAGGTTATCTATTCCATCCAAGCTGAGAATTTTGTCAAACCAAACAATGGCCCCTCTGTTATCCTTGTGTTTCAGACATATGGAACATTCCGCCTGATAGTATGCAATTTTGGTTGTGGTGGAGTTGATTTCGGGCATCAGCTTCAAACATTTCTGACGCCATGTCTCGGTTTTGTTTTTGTCGCCGCTGCGGTCTGACAAGAGCATATTGTATGCCGCGGCACGAAAAGCAGCGTCCGTGCTGCCACTTTCCATAGAATACCGATATGCAAGATCCTGATATTTCAGTGCCCTGTCGATGTCGCCGCACCCTGTGATAACTGAACCTGCAACACCATATTCATCACCCTTCAATTCC
>CABUTY010000331.1 GCA_902494595.1 uncultured Porphyromonadaceae bacterium
AGGGATTTTGCCGAATCGATTGCTCCATTTTTATACTTTATATTAGCGAGATACATCTGCGATTTGGCATTCAGAGAGGGAGACATATTATGTCCTAATCTCATAGCATCACCGAATACAATCTCTGCGGAATCGTATTTCTCAGCCTTCATATATATACCCCCCAATAATTGAAGATTCTGAACAATACCAAGCGTATCATGAAGTTGTTCCGTCACACTAATTGATTCACATACATATGAAATTGCCTCATCGTAGAGTCGCATTTTATTCAGCAGTCTTCCTGTCTGGCTTACAACTCGACTCCGAAGGTCTCTGGAATCGTTATCCATGTCGTCAGGCGGCAGCTCGTCAGCGGCTTTCTGAAAGTATTTCAGAGCCTCCGGGCTGTTGCCCATGTCGCTGTAGACGCGGCCGCCGTAGTACAGGGCCTCGGGATAGTGGATGTCGCTCCGGTGTCTCTCGTAATAGGCGATGACGTCGAGGATGAGGCTGTCGGAAGTGTGTTTCCGATATGCTTTGTCAGCGGCTTTGACAATAAGCAGGTCACGGTAGTGGCCGTCAGCCTCGGAGAGAGCATCGAAAGGGATGGAGGCTAACAGAGACGTCGCCGAATCTGCGGAGGCTTTGCCGACGCTGCCGGTCAGCATCGCCGCCGCATGCTCCAGACGCGAGTCATGACGGTGCCGGCAACCTGACAATGCCGGCGCCAACAACATCAATACCGCAACGAATATCATCCATCGGCTCTCCATACTGCAAATGTACTAAAAACCGGACGTTTTCACAAACGGGCAACGCATACAGGCCTATTTCACTATCAGCTTGTGAGGCCTATGTCCCGGGGCCATGATGATGTACATACCGGAAGCGATAGGAATTTCCATGCCGTCTCGGGCATCGAGAACCATAACGATTCGTCCGGCGGGGTCGGTGATGGTCAGGCTTCGTATCGGCATTCCGTCGCCGGAGAGGATTGTGATGCACCCGTCGGAACCGATGGCGCGGAATGGCACCTCGTATTGCATCGACTCCATGCCGGAGGCAGCGACATATATGGTGTTGGAGGCCGGCGACACAAGCCCCAGCCGCGAATATGTCACGCTGTAAGTCTCGGCAACTCCGGCATCACGTCCCGACATACGCAGCTCGGTGGCATTCGTCTCATAGGTCTCGGCCTCCTCTCCCCCTTCGTTATAGCGTACGCGGGTCACGGTATAATAGTCGGCGATGCCGTCGGCCGGCAACCAGCAGGCAGTATAGGCGCTGTCGGTGACATCCTTAGGTTCGAGGGCTGTAAGAGCCGTGAGTTCGGGCACAGGTAAGGCCTCCCCTCTGAGCGTCACGACCACTGACCCATCCAGCCCACCGTCGTAGAGCGTGAGGCGTGCCTCATGCTGTCCTGTGGCCGAAGGACGGTAAATGATGTTGAGCAGATAGCCGCCGCCCGCATTGAGGGTGGAGGCCGGTATCTCCGTGACTTCGGGTATGAACTTGTCTTTGTTGGCACCTATTACTCTGAGCGACAACGGGCTTGTGAAATTGCTGCCGCGAATCTGTAGGGCACGGCTGATGTCGTGGCCCTCGGCCGTCTGTCCGAAGTCGAGGGTCTCCCCGTTGACAGGTTCGCTGATTGTGGGGTCGCCGGTAATCGGCGGCGTCGGGTCAGTGTTCTCCTGCTGGGCGATGATGAATGTCTCGCTTGTGCGCACGCCCCATATATACTCGGCAAGCTCAGGAAAGTCGACGAAGGGATTACGGTTACCCTGGTACTGTTCCACGAGGTTGTTGCGGTCGATTTCCTTCTGGCTCACCTTGTCGGTACGCGCCCACTGGAGAAGCATGTTCATGGCCCAGGGCGTGAGCGTGGGCCACGTCTCCTTGCGGAACATGTAGTTGATCACCCAGTTGATGTCGTCGTAGACACAAGCCATATAGAAGAAAGCGCGGGCGAAGTCACCCTTGTATTCATCGGCAGGCTCGAAGACTCTGGAGGCTCCACCGCCATAACCCGTCTTGGGATAACCCACCTTGGTGACGCCATTGTCGTAGACAGGCTTGTCGGTAGGTCCGAAAGGATAGTTTAGCTTCGCCGAATTGGCCTCGGCATCCGAGGGATAGAGATTCCAGAGGTCGGAATAAGCCGGAGTATATTCCACATCGCCGTTCTTCTTCCACCAGGATTTGGGCACGCTGTGCTCACGGTTCATCCTGTTGGCGGAAAAGCTCTGGAACGCCGTCTGATATTCATAAATAAGACACATGCGGTCGGAATACATATCCCACCATCGTTTGTTGCCATTGACGAGCTCGGGGTAAACGTCGGTATACTGCCAATATTGAGGCAATTCGCCATATACCAGCTTGCGGTGCGACGACACGCATTGTTTTACGGCACTCTTAAGTTCCTCCTTCTGTTTGCCGTCCATACGGTCGTAATAACCCTTTGTGTACCCGGCCTGCAGCGTCAGAAAAACTGTCAGGAATATCAATGTTGTTGTAAATCTTCTCATGGTATTTAAACAATTTAAAATTAAGAAAATGCAATAAATAAGAGTTGAATAAAAGCCGCCGGAGACTCGATACACTCCGGCGGCCTTTTATATCAGAAAAGTATTATCTTGCTTCCACGGTGACATTGCGGACTTCCCAGGTATCGGCGCCG
>CABUTY010000332.1 GCA_902494595.1 uncultured Porphyromonadaceae bacterium
CGTAGGATGGGATGAGGCCGAAAAAGCTACGCTCACCTATTTCAAGAAAGACATCGACCAGGACGGAGCCACTCTGCTGATGGAGGCACGCGGTCTGTTCGCCGCCTCGCCAAACGCACAGGGCGCCGCTCAGGCTTATGTCGTGCTCGGCCGCATAAATCCCGGCTCGGCATCATACCCCGCAGCCATGAAATTCGCCGAGGAAATGAACCGCCAGACAAAAGCGGAGTACAACTTCGAGGTGCATGAAAAATATAAGGACAATCTCGCCAAAGACAAAGCCATGATTCAGGCAGCCAAGGAAATTGGCGTCGCATATGGCCGAGGCCAAAAGGCGCAGACCACCAATATCCTATGGCGTTGAGAATATCTTCCGAATCATACAACCTACATAAACTTATATGAAACAATTGATTTCAAGGATTACAGTGCTCACAGTCCTGGCACTCTCCTCTTTCTGCATTAGCGCTCTTGCCGAGCTCCGCGTAATAGAGGAAAAAGGGAAGTTCGGATATGCCGATGAGTCGGGCACCACGGTAATCAAGCCGCAGTACACGGCGGCCTACCCATTTGCCGACGGGCTGGCACTGGTGCGCAAGAATGGCAAATATGGCTATATCCGTCGCGACGGCACATATCAGATAAAACCCGAGTATGACTATATCGGCCGTTACAACGACCAGGGCTATTGCTGGGTGGCCAAAGGAGGCAACCTCAACACTGCCATGAAAGGCCTCTACAAGGATGAAGTGCTGATAATAAAGCCAAAGTACTCTCAGCTGGGATTCTATTTCAAGACCGACTCCGCCGATTACACCGACGGGAAAATTATTCTTCCCGAAAAGGCCAACGAAATTCGTGCAAATCTGTCGAAATTGTCGCTTCCGGAAATCCCCTACATATGGGCCATGAAGTCGTCAGCACAACGCACTGTGCTCGATATGAACGGCACTGAGCTGATGAAACCTGTCAACTACGCGCTCGGTGCACCCAAAGACGGCATGGTGATAATGGAAGCGGCCAACAACAAGTATTACTTCTACAATTACACCGACGTATCTACGGGCAAGGGCAAAAAACTCTTCAAGAATGATATCAGCAAGGAACTGGAGGCGAATGCCAAAGTAAATGCATGTCGTCCTTTCAACAAAGGGCGAGCCGCCATACAGGATGGCACCAACTTCTATATCATCGACACGTCGGGCAAACAGGTATCAGACACATATTCGTTGATAAAGCCGATCGGCAACGTCGGTTATATCACGGTAAAATCCAAGCTCTGCGGTCTTCTGGATGATGCTGGCAACGAGACTGTGGCTCCAAAATTCAAGGAAATATGGTATAACGACAATGCCGAGAACATCATGGGTGCCCAGGATGTGCAGACGGGTCTGTGCGGCTTCATAGACGCCAAAGGAGCCACCGTGGTGCCTTTCCAATACAAACAGGCAAATAACTTCAATTTCGGACGTGGCCTTGTGAAGACATCAGATGGCTGGGGTATGATTGACCGCAACAACAAGCCGGTAATAGCCTGCCGATATTCCGACATAACGGTTCCAAGGTTCAAGGAAAGCGACATCATATGGGTAAAGCATAAGACCGACGGTAAATGGCACAGCCGCAGCATTTCGACCGACAGCGAACCTTTCGCCGCATCTTTCGACAAAGCTGGCGCTTTCAACAAGGACAACAGAGCTTATGTGGCCATTAATACTACTACCGACGGCAAAAAGACCGAATCATTCGGATTGGTGAATCACCTCGGGGAAACGCTGATTCCCACAGCTTTCGGCACCACCGATCTGGTGGACAAGGCTTTTGCCTATATCACCTCTCAGGGGAAGTCCGTGATGAGTGAGATTGACGCCTACCGCTTCGCCCTCTACAATCATCCTGAAATTCATAAATTCAAGCTTACCGATGATATAAGCGAGTCATTCTGGGACTATTAATTTTAGTAATGCAATGAAACACTATAAAACAATTCTTACGGCCCTGATGATGGCCGTCGCACTTCCGATACTGGCCGACAATGCCGTCCCGGAAGTGGAGATGCAATATCGCCGCAGCTCTATGTGCAGCTTCCTCGTATCGCGCACCGACCAGAAGCTCTATGACAAGATCCAGAGTGAGTTTCTGAGCTCTGAGATACCCTCGCAATACAACAACCACGACCTTTCCGTGCGCGTGATCAATGTGGATAAAAAAGGTGATTACTCCGCCGATATCGACAACTGGCTCACACGCAATCATGTGGCGTCGCGCATAGTGGGCAAATGGTTTGACCGCAATATACACGACGGTTCGTGTTCGCTGGATATTGTCAAGAACCGAGGCCTTTATAACGCCACAGAGTTCGACCGTGAGCTTGCCTCGCGGTCTGCCAGAGGCATGGCCATGCTTGAGGATGCCGGAGAGGACCTTATAGGCAATACGTTCGTACTCGTACACGAGGCCCATTACATCGACAACGCGGCCCGCTCTAAGAATGTCGCCACCGGCCTGAGGATAGCCGGGGCAATCTTCGGTGCTTTCTTCGGATCAAGCATCAGCGACCTTGCCGATTCTGCCGCCAGTCTCGCCGAAACCTTCAAGGGATTCCGCGTGAAATTTCACACGCGCCTGTACCAGCTCGTATGGGA
>CABUTY010000333.1 GCA_902494595.1 uncultured Porphyromonadaceae bacterium
AGAGGCTTTGCCAACAAATATCCCGTGGAAGGTTATGCCGTAGGGCGGCAGCAACTCGCGGATGCTGGTATGGAAGTGGATATTGAAAACCTGTCGGCACATACATTCCTTCCCGACGGGGAACGTCAGGCCCTGGAGGCGAAATACCGTCATCCTATTCTTGAGAAATATGGCGAGATGGCCAAGGAAGTGGGAGGCCATGGCGGTATGGATTTCATCATGGACAGCAGGTTGATATACTGTTTGCAGAACGGGCTGCCGCTCGACATGGATGTCTATGACCTTGCGGAATGGTGCTCGCTTGCCGAATTAGGTTCGCTGTCGATGGACAACGGCTGCGCACCCGTAAGCATGCCCGATTTTACCCGTGGCGAATGGAACAGGACCAAAGGTTACCGACATGCCTTCGCAACTCCCGAACAGGAGCGTGAGTCGCTTGCCAAAGCCAAGGCGTTCACGGAGTCATTGAAGGCCCGAGGCGCCCGGAAAAACGTCAAAAAGAGAAAATGATGGATAAGAGCATGATATTGCGGCGGTTCGGCATAATGGCGGAACCCGACACGATTGTGCCCATAGGCGGCGGACATATCAACGACACTTTCAAGGCCGTTGACAGCAACAGCGGATGCGCCTATATTCTCCAGAGGATTAACCATAATGTCTTCACAGATGTGGAGCTTCTTCAAAGCAACATCGAGCGCGTCACTGCCCACATAAGGGCAAAGCTGCAAAGCCGCGGTGAAAATGATATCGACCGGAAGGTGCTGACATTCATAAAGGCATCAGATTCCGGCAAGACGTATGTCCGGGATGGCGGCAGCTATTGGCGCGTGATGCTCATGATAGAGGATGCGGAGACCAGAGGGGAAATCACGCCGGAGAACGCACGCAAGGCCGGGAAGGCTATCGGGCATTTTCAGGAGATGTTGAGCGATATCGACGGCAGGATAGGGGAGAGCATACCCGACTTCCACAATATGGAGTTGCGCCTGTGTCAGTTCCGCCAGTCCATTGCTGCGGATTCCTGTGGACGTCTTGCTCAGGTGACACAGCTTGTGGAGGAACTGAAAAAACGGGAGGTAAAGGCCTGTATGGCCGAAAGACTCTATCGCGAAGGGAGAATGCCTAAACGTATTTGCCATTGCGACACGAAAATCGACAACATGCTCTTCGACCGTGATGGGGAGGTGCTGTGCATGATAGACCTGGATACGGTGATGCCCTCGTTTGTGTTGTCGGATTTCGGCGACTTTCTCCGCACGGCCGCCAACACTGGCCGCGAGGATGATCTCGACCTTGACAATGTGGAATTCGACATGGAGATCTATCATGCTTTCAGGGAAGGGTATCTGGAAGAGGCTACCGCATTTCTTACAGATGTGGAGATTGCCGCTCTTCCATATGCCGCGGAGCGCTTCGCATACATGCAGGCGGTGCGTTTCCTTACCGACTACCTTAATGGCGACACTTATTACCGGATAGCGTATGCCGACCATAATCTGGTACGCGCCCGGGCTCAGTTCAAACTCGTGCAGTCAATAGAACAGCGATTCCCCGAGCGACTCCCTCTTTGAGTCTGTCAGGGATGTCAGAACTTGTATGAGATCATGGCGCGGAGCGACTGCGTGGAGGATTTTACGTGGGGAAAGTCGCGGTAGTTGGTGGAGCGCATGAAATTGTCGAATACCAGCGAGCCGTAGATGTTTTTCCATATACGGGCGTCGAAACGCGCTGTCGTCACATTGAACGAGGCCACCGATTTGTCGCCCATCACGTTGAATGTGCGGTAGTTAACCTTGCTGAGGTCAGTCCCCCTGGCATACCCTTTCCATGTGAAGAGTCGGTAGAACTCATGGTTTATGGTGAACGACATCCTGTTGTGCATGAACACCCAGTTGAGGCCACCCTTTATCGAGAACCCCGACGCCCAGTTGTAATCGCGCTTGTTTGTCCAATAATGGTCGGAGAGAATGCCGGCCAGGAACACTGCGTTGGCGTGGGCGTAGCAGTCGAAACGCCATGACTGGTCGGGCTGGTAGCGGTAGAACACGCCGCCTCCCAGACTCGCCGGAATTCCCATCTTGTAAGGCACGCGGTCAAAGGTCTTGATGGTATCGGAATCATAAAAGTCGAAATGCTGGAAGAGACCCACCGAGACATGCGATTTCTTGCCTTGCAGCATACTCAGGCCTAATAGTCGGCCCTTTACTGCGAAATGGGTGAGCAGCGGTTGCTCCTTGACGGCCTGCAGTTCGGCGCTGAAGGTAAAGTAATCGTAAGGCACGGTATTTGGTTCGAACCTGTGTCCATACTCGAGGTCAATCTGCAGAGAGGCGCCGAAGCTGTGCTCCCATTGGCGGCTTTCGAAGATTGTGGCCTTCGGGCCGAGAGATACACGCAATGCTATGGGAGGGACGCCGAACACTCGGCCACGTGTGGGACTCCGTTTCCATGCGCGCCCGGTGAATATGCGGTTGAGGCCGCGCATCGGGCTTATCACGAAAGCCGCTATCTCGCGGCCTGCCCGTTGCCATCCCCATGTGCGGTCGTCAAGCACCGCATCGCTCGCCCGGAACGTTATCTCGCCTACAACCGCTCCACCTATCGGCGTGGCTATCACGTCGTTGGTACTGGGGTA
>CABUTY010000334.1 GCA_902494595.1 uncultured Porphyromonadaceae bacterium
GTCATTGGCCGAATCGCCGGCTCTTTATATAGCGATAATAGGGATTGCTGGTCTGTATATGCTGCTGACGCGCTGCGGGCGGAGAGTGTATCTGTGGATTACGGGAGCATTGAGCATTGCGGGGGTGGTTGCATTCAGCTGGTATCTTGTGAACTTTGACTGGGGACGCACGGCTCACTCATTGGCGATGCGTACAGTACGTTACGGGCGCGAAGTTCAGGCATGGAACCGGAAGTTCGAGGAGCTCCGAACACACAAGAAGCCATTGCTGTACGCCGAGAGTGCCATCTCCTCGCATAAGGCGGCTACCGTGATATTTGTCATTGGAGAGTCGGTCTCCAGCGGCCATATGCAACTTTATGGTTATCCGCTACGCACCACCCCGGAGCTTTGTGCAGCCGCCGATTCTCTTTTCATCTACCGCGATGCGATATCGTCGGCAAGCATCACCGCCGGCAGTCTCGAACGTATGCTGTCGCTGAAATACGATGACGATACTTCCGAAGATGGCCTCGATTTCCCTCTGGTGGTCGACATATTCAAGCAAGCCGGCTACAAGATTTTCTGGCTCTCCAATCAGGAGATTATGGGGAATTTCAGCAACACTTCGGGCGTCATGGTCATGAATGCCGATGAGATTGAATATGTAGGAGCCGACAATAGCGAGGATGCTCTTGTGCAGCGATTCGACGAGATACTGATGCCGCCTCTGTATAAAGCATTGGCCGACACCGCCACTAATAAAATAATTTTTCTGCATCTTATGGGGTCGCATGTGGCCTACAATCGCCGGTATCCACGGGATTTCGACCGTATAAAAGGTGCCGATGTGCAGCGTGCTCTGAACCATCCGTGGCTCGACGAGAAGATGGCTGCGACCGTGGCGCAGTACGACAACTCGATCCTATATACCGATTATCTGCTGTCGCAGATAATGGCAAAGGTCTCTGCCCGCAATGACAAGGCGCTGATGATATATCTCTCTGACCATGGCGAGAATGTGTACGACGAGGGCAGGTCTATGGGACGTGGCGAGAAATATGTACGGGTTCCGATGATTGTATATCCCAACAGGCGTTACAGGGAGGAAGAGCCGGAGATGGTGGAAAGGTTGCGAAAATCTCTGTCACTGCCCCTGTCGACAGCCAACGTGGAGCATCAGCTGATGACTCTCACCGGCACGCAGTATCAGCTTTATGACTCCACGCGGGATGTATTGTCGCCCGCATTTGTCAGACGACACAGATATGTCAACGAGCATCCCTGGAAGTATGAATAAGATGAGAAGACAGGGAAGTAAATGGTGGCTGAAAATGGCTGTGGTGATAGCCTGCGTGTGGGTGGCGTTGGCAGGCCTGTTCACGGCGTTGATGTGGCTCAGCACCTATGTGGAGTCGGAGCATATGAAAGAAAATGTCAGGAAGTCGCTCCAGCTTCTTGTTGACGAGGGTGAGTATTACCGTTATCGTGTAGGAGGAGCCATGCTTCAGAAAGACAATTTCACGGATGCCACGATGGTATCGTCGTCGATGCCTTTGCCTGAAGGTTACGGCCATATGCGCGGCGCATTTGCGAATCCCATGCCCTTCGACCGCAGTGCCGGCAACACTTGCGCCACAAGGGCCCTTGCCGCCATTGATGATTATAATACCGGCAATATGGATACCTACAGCCGTTATTGGTGCGGATTCCTCGTAACACTCCGACCCATGTTGGCTATGACGGACCTGAATACCATTCGCATTGTCGACACGGTGATTCTCTGGTTGCTGGCTCTCTTGACTACGTTTATGGTATGGCGGCGTATAGGTGGCCGAGAAGCCCTTTTCTTCATTATAGCCATTATGGCTGTCGGTTTTCCCGTGGTTCCCGGTGTCCTGCAGTATTTCACATGCTTCTTTCTGATGATGCTCTGCTCGATACTTGTGTTGGCGGTAAACGGGAAGCGTCTTACAGGCATGTTCTGCGGCGTTGTCATGTTTGTGACGGGCGCAGTCACGGTATATTTCGACTTTCTGACCACTCCGGTACTCACACTCGGTTTTCCGGCCATATTCATACTGCTGCGACGTGAAGCGCTTCCCGACTGGCGCATGCTTCTGCTGTGCGTCATATGTTGGGGACTGGGATATTTCGGCCTGTGGGCCACAAAATGGGTCATATCCCCGCTGGTGTCGGACCTCGACATAATGACCGAAGCTGTCAACGCGGCCCACATACGTGCCGGAGGCATCTCGGAAGCCCTGATGGCCGGAAATGCCAAGGAATGGACGTTGCTGGCTCTTTTCTTCATGGGGCTGGCTGCCGTATTGCTCTCGGTGATTCATGTCAGGAGGTCTGTGCGCGTGCCGCAGAGGGTTGACTCGGCGATGCCGATTGCCGTAATCGCATTGATCCCTTTCATCTGGGTATTGGCTTTGCAGAACCATTCCGCGGTACATTACTGGTTTGTGTGGAGGATATTCTCCCTGACCATTTTCAGTATTCTTGAATTCTATAATAGAAGTTGTTTAAACTAATTTTTATGGCAAGATTTATTAAGATTGGCTCCCGTTCGGTCGCCGAGCTGAAGGTTTTGGGATGGATTTCTTCTATCGAACCCCGCAGGGCTCGGGGAGCGAAGGCGACCCAAC
>CABUTY010000335.1 GCA_902494595.1 uncultured Porphyromonadaceae bacterium
CATTCCTCGCACTGATGGGCAATACATATTACGCCCAATTTATCCCGTCGGAAAGACATGTAAGCGAGGGTTATGTGCCCTGCATGGCCAGCGGAACCCTCAACTGGAATGTCAACGTAACAAAATCCATCCCCAAAGGGGAATACACCACTGTCACTGTACCTAAGGATGCACAGCTCGAAATCGGTCGCAAAACTTCTCATTTCACCGATTTCGAAATCATCAACCCTTACAAGGTAGAGTCGGCGGGAGGCAACAAGGCTGTGACATATTATCTTGCCCTGGGCGAGACCTACAACTACCGCACCTGGCGCGCCGGAGGTCTTACTCAAGGGGGCTATTTCACCTTCTCCCAAGATGAATCGAAACGGCCGGTGCTGACGTTCACCGACGCCGACTACAAAGCCTTCCCCGCAAACCAATTCAATCATGACTATAAGGCCAATGGTGGCTACGAGACTGGAAACATCCTTCTCAACATCAACGAGCGCGGCTATCTGCAACTTCGGCTTGGCGACTCATTCAAAGCCCATGCCATGCGTATGTGGGAGCTTACCGACAATTCCACCAACAACTACTTCATCGAGCCCGACTTCCACTACACCGTGCTTGGCCTTGACGGTAAACCGTCAACAGGAGTGGTGGAAATAAGTGCCCGTCCAGGGGCGGCATGGGCTGATATCAAGGCTGTAGGCAAAGGGTCGGCAATCGTGCTGGTCTCCTACGACGCCATTGGCCTTAATTACTATAACGGCAAGGATAAGAAAGCCTACATGGGCGGCGAGTTCTGGGGTGCTATATGGCCTGAAAACACCGGCGTGTTCGTCGTTACCGTTGATGAGAACGTATCTACGGCCATACCAGAAATGAAAATTAACGCCGATTACAACAAGGGAATGCTCAAAATGGCCGGCGACAAGGTTGACGCCGAACATGACATTTTCTATTACCTCGACACCGAAGAGGGGTATTCCTATACCTTCCATCCGAAGAATACAGCTGAGGTCACGCTGGCTTATCCCACAATCGGCGACAGCATGATGTCATATACCGGTTTCGGCAACGATGGCGTCACCCGCAACGAAGACGGGTCATATACTCTTCTGTTGAAAGAGGGTCGTCAGATTGTACGGCTCGCCGACGCATCGGGAAATGCAGTCTACCAGGTGCTCACCGCAAAAAAATGCCATAGAGAGCTCACCAACGAGACTCGCCCCGGAAGCAAAATCTTCCAGCCCGGCGACGAGGTGAAGATACAGTATTCGGGTCTTAACCATCCTGCCAACAAAATAGCGGGTATCTACAACATGTCGGCATATGTCACCTACAACGGCATACCCAACGGCACGTCGCTCATCTTGGGAGCCGGCCAGTATACCTTCGCCTCCGTGCCGAAAGCCCAGGCCGTGACGGTGACTATTCCCGACACCCTCGATGCCGTGAAGAAACCCTTCATAACCCTGACCGACGGCGTCATTCAGGTCAATGGCTACGGCGACCCGATAGGAGCCCACCGGCAAATCTCCCCCATAGCCGGTCGCAACCCCAACTTTACCGCCGTGGCCCACAAGACCTACTTCGGCGCTTTGCCCGACGTCTCCATCTCAGTAAGCCCCACAAGGATGTTCTCGATATCCCTGACATGCAATGTCGATGACGCAGCCATAGAGGTGGCGTACGGCGGCAAGGCCATAACCGCCGGCAACGACGGTAAATACTCGGGTACCTATGGCGATTACAACGTCACCGCACGCAAGGAGGGCTGGATTATCTATCGTCACACGTTCGCCATCGCTGATGACGCCGCCGATGACGTGACGTTCGATGTGAAGATGAAGACATCACCCAAGGTATGGGACGGCAAGACTCTTGCAGAACCGGCTGCTATCGGCGGCGTTTACCAGATTGCCGATGCCCGGGAACTTGCATGGTTCGCCAAGCATGTCAACGACGGAAATACATCCGCCAATGCCGTTCTGACAGATTCCATAGAGCTTGGCGGTTATGACTGGACACCCATAGGAAACTCTACCAAACCTTTCGCCGGCACATTCGACGGTCGAAACCTTAAGATTCTTAATTTATACATCAGCAAAGAGAAAATCACCAATCAGGCACTGTTCGGGGCAGCCAAGGGCACGCAGGACAAACCGGCAGTGATACGCGGCGTAACAGCCGAGGGCAGTGTATGCGCGAGTCAGTATGCCGCCGGTATCGTGGCACAGGCCATGGATTACTGCCAAATAGAGAATTGCGAGAATTATGTTGAAGTCAACGCCGTGAAGACGTATGCCGCAGGTATTGCCGCAAAGATGACCGCCAAATCATCCGTACGCAACTCCTTCAATGCGGCACGCATAGCCGCTACCAACTATCTCGGCGGTATATCGGCGGGTCCCGTGAAAGGTGCGGTGATGGAGAACGTATTCAATATCGGTGCTCTTATGGGCAGCGGCACATATACAGGTGCTGTCAGCGGGAATACAAACGCCACCATAACCAACGCCTTCGCCACGGAAGATTATTCCAAGGTTTACGGTTACACCCGCGTCACGCCCGATCAGATGGCGTCGGGCGAGGTGGCCTACCGTCTCGGCAAGCCCTTCGGGCAGCTCATAGGCACCGAAACGCA
>CABUTY010000336.1 GCA_902494595.1 uncultured Porphyromonadaceae bacterium
CCCCGTGAGGCAGAGGATCTTTACCGCAGAGACAATGGCTGGAAAGATTTCTTCTTTTCCGACAATGCCAATTACCTGACTGTGCGCAAATCAATCAATCGCGCCGGCGAGGTTAAGGTGGATTTCAACAACACATTGGGTTCAACAGCCCATCTGGAGGCCATTCCGGCCACTGATTATCAGTTCATTTGCTGGCTCAACGGCGATGGATTCCTGACATCAAGAACTCCCGAACTGGAAATGGTGGTAGATTATCCCCGAATATTGACAGCGGTATTCATGCCGGCAACCGAGTCGGAAGCAGTGACCTGCGAGTATAAAGACAACGGCAGCCTGTCGGTAACCATACCCAACATAGATGGAGCCACAAGCTATCGCGTCAGCGCCTATAAAAATGACTTGTATGGCAATCCTGTTGTGTCGGAAGTGTTTGATGCGAATGTCGGCACCCGCTCCGGCACGAGCCATTTCTCTCTCATGGGTCTGCAGCCCGACCGCAAGTATATAATTCTTGTTGACGCGCTGGATTCCGACTCCAATTGCCTTGAGTCATTGATGAAGACGGCCTCCACCGCCTCACTGGGTATCGGCGACATTGCCAACGATACTGCCCAATATCAGCTTGACGGTAACCGACTGACATTCAACAAAGCCGGGCTTTCAGCAGGTGTATGGACTATTGACGGCAAATGTGTTTTCTGCGGTATAACAGGCCCCGACACTGTTATAACCCTCGGCCCAGGCATTTACGTGGTAAGAATCGGGAACCGCACAGCCAAGCTCTTCATCAGATAATTGACTTAGAGCGCGTTCCTTAAAATTTTGAAATTTTAAGGAACGCGCTCTAAGTTTCTGACAAATCAGGCTTCCGGCAGGCCTGGCCAGCCCTGGATGCGGCGGCGCATCTCATCGATTTCCAGGATGCCGCAGGTAAAGCCCTTGTGGATAAGTTCCTGGGGCAGGTACTCGTCGTATTTGTCGAAAACCAGGTTCTCGTTGGGATATACCAGGTCCAACGGTTCGAAGTCCTTGGCGGCCTCCTCCTTGACGATGCTGAAGAACTCCTGCGCCGAAGCCTTCATGGAGAACTGCATGAAATAGGGGCGGTGCGACTGCAACCCTCTTATACCCAGCCTTGCCGCGCACTTTATCTTCAGGAATCGTTCGAGAGCTATTGAGACATATGTGCCCAGCCATGGGAATAGCGCCCACATTGAGCCTCCAATGTTGACGAGGGGGTGGCTGTCCATACCGGCGGCCATGAATTCTTTGCGTGCCGTGGCCAGTCGTGCCGCGGCCTGCGGCCTCAGATAAGGATATACCTTTTCCTCCCGCAGCACGCCGTACATCCGCTCCAGGATGCGCGTATGTATGTCGCCGGCAACATCCCCGAAATATGCCGGGATTATGCCGTTGACAAGCGTACAGTAGATCTCATGTTTCTGATGGTCTATCTCGTCGACTACCCACACGCGCCCGGCTATGGCTATCTTGTCGCCGACCGGCGGCGGCTTGACCACCGTGCCCAGCTGCTCCGACCCTGACCGCACATGATACTCCACATTCTCCTGAAACACGGCATAGAACTTGTAATCGTTCACAATCCTCTCGCCGTAGATGCCGAGGATGAGGCCACCGGTTTCCGTGCGCTGTATATGTCCCGTGTCGAGCAGATGGCGCAGGAGGGTTCTGAAATCTTCCTGGCTGATGTTGCCGAAAGGGGAGAGGGTCAGCACACGCGAAGCAAGTTCGCGAGGCGACATCTCGCCGTGGGCGGCCAGAGTGCTCATGGTCTGGTGATAGAGGAGGCTGAAAGGCATCCTGCCGGTACGAGGCGGCTCCACCCACCGCTCCTCGATGTAGAGCTGCACCAGGGCTATCCCCTGGATGAGATACCATGGTATGCGCTCCGGGAGCATGGCCCGCGATTCGGGATATTCCTCGCGCATCACGAACCACATCTCCGACGGATTGCCGCGCCGTCCCGTGCGACCCATGCGCTGCAGAAATCCCGACACCGTGAAGGGAGCGTCTATCTGGAATGCCCGCTCCAGCCGTCCTATGTCTATGCCTAACTCAAGAGTGGCCGTGGCGCATACCGACATCTGCGAGTCATCGTCTTTCATGTCGAACTCGGCACTCTCCCGGTAGGATGCCGACAGATTGCCGTGATGTATCAGAAAGCGTTCCGGCTCATGCTTCTCCCGGCAATACATGCGCAGGTTCTGGCATACCAGCTCGCATTCCTCGCGCGAGTTGGTGAACACGAGGCATTTCCGTCCGCGGGTATGTTCGAAGATGTAACCCATGCCGGGGTCGGCATTGTCGGGAGCAGTGTCGGTGGGGGCTTCCAGAGGCAGAGGGTTGCCGGCGGCAGGTGTCGCGGCGTCAGCCTGAGGCCCATGGTTGTAGAAATGCTCCATCGACAGCCGCCATATCTCCTTGCCTCTCTCGAAACGGGGTATGACGGTTATTCTGTTGCTGCCGGCGCCGAGCATAGCGGCGGCCAGCTCCGGGTTGCCTATGGTTGCCGACAGCCCTATCCTCCGCGGCGAGCATCCCGCCACACGACACAGCCGCTCTATCAGCGCGAAAGTCTGCAGCCCGCGGTC
>CABUTY010000337.1 GCA_902494595.1 uncultured Porphyromonadaceae bacterium
CTGCAAGCACCACAACCGGGCTAAAGGCAACCGTTGAAATAAGACAGCGCATATCTTGTGAATCATAAAAATCACAAAGTATGCACAACACATCGACTTTCCGCGAAATAGCGGAACTATGGAAAGAAAACAGGCGCAGCGTAGTCAAACACTCGACATACTGCGCCTATGCTCTTATTCTAAAGACTCACCTCATGCCCGTTTTCGCCGATTCCGTGTCCATATCAGAGGCAGAAGTACAGCAATTTGCACTTGACAAGCTTGAGGCAGGGCTGAGTAAGAAAACCGTCCATGACATTATCGCTGTGCTTAAGTCCGTCGGACGTTTCGGGGCAAAGAGAGGAATGTTTGAGACGCCTTCGTGGGACATCGAATATCCCTCGGATACATCCGTACGCGTTTTGCCCGTGCTGTCATTACCTGACCACAAAAAACTGCTGAACGCGATTTCATCCGCCCCGACACTACAGAATATAGGGATAATGATTGCTCTGTGCTGCGGCTTGCGCATAGGCGAAGTTTGTGCCCTTCAATGGAAGGATGTAGATATGACACGTCGTATTATTACAGTAGCGGGCACTGCAGGACGAATCTACAATTGCGACCTTATGGCAACAGAACAATATGTCTCCACGCCCAAGACCCGAAGTTCAAACCGGGAAATCCCCATATCTCCGCTTCTCTTCAAAGCTTTGAATGTGGTGAAAAAGCAGCAGAGTGTAGAAAAGTATGTAGTCGGCGATGGCTCCAAAGCAAAAGAGCCTCGCACATATCGAGAGACTTTCAGCCGGATTCTCAAACGGCTTGAAATCCCGTCAATAGTGTTCCATGGATTGCGCCATACATTCGCCACCAGATGCATTGAAAGCGGATGCGACTATAAAACCGTAAGTGTAATACTCGGACACTCGAATGTTGCGACGACCCTCAATCTGTATGTTCATCCAAATCTCGATCAGAAAAAACGCTGCATCTCCCGTATGAACAAATTTCTTAGGCTCGAATCCGATTAGCAACGAGGGGATTGGGGAAAATTAAGGCAATTAAAAATCATCAACAACCGTTAAATATCCATAAAACACTTGCGTCTTTTTTCACAGATTATCTATGTAGTACTAATTTAGTACAATTAGCATTGAACTAACGGGTGATTTACAGCAAGTTAGAATGAATGATAGGGAACCATTGAAGTTTCAGGACGTCAGAATCAAGCGTAAAGTAAACGCTTTTCATTATGTCTCGCCCGGAAAAGCTTTTGATGAAGATTCCAAGAACCGCAAATTTACGCAAATAATTATTACTATCCACACTATTGCGTAAACAATTTGCACTATTGGCATCAGGATTGCATTACAGCTGCTTTTCCGCAAGCCTCTGCTTCGCAAAGTTCGTAATAATTCCTGATACAGCCTTAATTCATTTTGTCCACTTTAGAGTCGGATTTGATGTCATCGGCCACGAAATGGGAGTGGTCTCCAGTGTCGAGAGGTATGGCGTTCATCTGCAGCGGCGTCAGCGTCTCCGCGCCCGGCAACGCCACTTCCGGTATTTTTTTCATAGTCATCGCGCAGGTACTCTTGAGTTGATGAAAGTAGTGATTCTGTTGATACCGAGCACAGCCGCCACATAAGCCGCCATGAGTACGAACAGCGGCAACCGCAACGGGAATATCCCTGTCCACCAGCCGCCGAAGAAGTAGCAGAAGAACGACAGCCACAACAGCAGCTGGGTTATCACGCACAGTGTGCACCATGTGTGAAGCCTGAACTTCTGGTAGCTTATTGACCACACGGTGAAAGGGAGACAGCATCCGTTGCACAAAGCGAGCCAGCGTATCATCTCCGGGAAAGCCAATAGCGTGACCAGCGAGACGGTGAAATACCCCACCCCCACCTCGGCCCAGCCGAAGAGACCGAAGAATTTGGATGCCTTCTGTTCAAGCACTGTGTCGCAGCCATGCGTCTGCATCACGCCGCATATCCTGTCGGCCGTCTTGACGTGTATGTGCAGCGACTTGAAAAGCAGCTGAAAAGTGATGTATATCCCCGCCAAGTCGATGAGGAGCAGAAAGATTGTGGAGAGATGCGAGAAAAGCCCCGCCGTGATAGCGCCATATACGAAAAGGGCCGCGCAACAGAGCACAAGAATCCATACCTTGGCATTCTCGGCGATTTCCATGATATGGTTGCGGGTGTAATGAGGTTCCCTCGACTTATCGTCGGGATATGCCATCAGAGCCACACCGCTCCATCGCCGCGTAAACTCCGCCACATCACGTTGTTTCCTACCGTGATAATAAATATAATCCACCATGCCGTGATCGTCGACATCCGTGACAATCACGAATCCGGTGCCCTCCTGAGCCAGGAACGGCACCGGTATCTTCGCGAGGTCGCTCTTGTCGGCAACCTTCACCGCCTTGTTGGGAATATTATACAAGTCGAGGAGCCGCGAGAAGCCGAAGAGACTCTTGAAATTCATGTTCCGGAACGCTTCATCGGCGGCAATGCCAGTATGCGGCACGCCGAGCGCCTTCAGAAAATCGCTGAATATGGTCACTCCCCGCTTCATCGCTGACTATCTTAAATCTTAC
>CABUTY010000338.1 GCA_902494595.1 uncultured Porphyromonadaceae bacterium
TCACACTTTCGAGGAGGAAGCCGGTTATTACGCTGTCCATGGCGAGGAGCAGGGACCCAAATACAACCCCTTCTTCATCCCCAAGATGATTGCCGACATAGCTGCCGGACACATCTCGATAGCGCATGAGTTCCGCGGCCCCAACTTTGCCACGGTATCGGCGTGTGCGTCGTCGAACAATGCATTGGTAGATGCGTTCAACCTTATCCGGCTCGGGCAGGCCGACGCGATAGTTGCCGGAGGAGCTGAGGCAGCCGTCTTCCCCGCGGGAGTAGGCGGTTTCAACTCTATGAAGGCGCTGTCAACGCGCAACGACGATGCCAAGGGGGCCTCGCGTCCCTTCAGCGGCTCGCGTGATGGCTTCGTGATCGGCGAGGGCGCAGCCGCCCTCGTGCTTGAGGAACTCGAGCATGCCAAAGCGCGCGGCGCCTAAATTTATGCCGAGGTGGCCGGCGGCGGCATGAGCGCCGACGCTTACCATATCACCGCCACGCACCCTGAAGGTCTCGGCGCTAAGCTCGTCATGGAGAATGCCCTCAAGGATGCCGGCATGAAACCCGAAGATATCGATTATATCAACCTCCACGGCACATCCACTCCTGTGGGCGACCGCAGCGAGGCTAAGGCTATCGTCGAAGTATTCGGCCCTCATGCCTATGAGATGAACCTCAGCTCCACTAAGTCGATGACCGGACACCTCCTCGGCGCCGCTGGCGCTATCGAGGCCCTCTTCAGCGTCAAGACTATTACCGACGGCATTATCCCTCCGACTATCAACCACGAGGAGGGTGACGACGACCCCGAGGTAGACCCCAAGCTTAACTTCACCTTCAACAAGGCTGTGAAACGTGATGTAAAAACCGTTCTGTCGAACACTTTCGGCTTCGGCGGTCACAACACTTGCCTTATTCTCAAGAAGTACGAAGACTGAAATACGCTTATCATTCTTAAATAATAGATGCATGCCCGGAGGGTGTGCATCTTTTGATTTTTGCCGGATTTTTTGTAAATTTGCAATTGATTTGCGGAGTATGAGGCATGGGATACAAAGACATCCTGACACTCCCCGACAACGTTGAAACATACCCACCAAATGGCAGATATAGAAGAAGAGAAAAAATACCAGGCCGACAATATCCAGGTGTTGGAAGGGCTGGAAGCTGTGCGCAAGCGTCCGTCGATGTATATCGGCGACACGTCGGTGCGCGGCCTGCACCATCTCGTATACGAAGTGGTTGACAACTCCATCGACGAAGCCCTTGCCGGCTTTGCCGACAGAATAGACGTGACAATCACTGAAGACAACTCGATACGCGTCGAGGACAATGGCCGCGGTATCCCCGTGGACATGCACGCCAAGCTTCACAAGCCGGCCCTCGAGGTGGTGCTTACCGTGCTCCATGCCGGCGGCAAGTTCGACAAAGGCTCCTACAAGGTTTCGGGCGGTCTCCATGGCGTAGGCGTGAGCTGCGTCAACGCCCTCTCCGACTATCTGCGTGCCGAAATACACCGCGACGGCAAAATTCACATGCAGGAGTATGCTTATGGCAAGCCTACCAGCCAGCTATGCGTGATTGGCAGCACCGACCATACCGGTACGGTAATCTACTTCCATCCTGACGCCGGCATATTCTCCGAGACGGTATACAGCTACGAGACACTCGCCAACCGTCTGCGAGACCTCGCATTCCTTAACGCCGGAATTACCCTGACGCTCACCGACCTGCGCGTGCGTGACGAAAACGGCAACCCCAAAAACGAGGTATTCCACTCCGCAGAAGGCCTGCGAGAGTTCGTGAAATATATCGACGAAGGCAAGGAGCCTCTCATCGAGGATATCATCGACCTCAAGACCGAGCGTAACGGAGTCCCCGTGGAGGTGGCCATGACTTACAACAACGACTTCAACGAGAACATCTACTCGTATGTCAACAATATCAACACCATCGAGGGAGGTACGCACCTCACCGGTTTCCGGCGCGGCCTGACCACGACCCTCAAGAAATATGCCGACGACAACCATATGCTCGACAAGCTGAAGATAGAGTTGTCGAAAGAGGACTTCCGCGATGGACTTACGGCAGTGGTGTCGGTGAAGGTAGCCGAGCCCCAGTTCGAGGGACAGACGAAGACGAAGCTCGGCAACAACGAGGTGATGGGCGTGGTGCAGACAGCTGTCAGCGAGGCATTGCGCAATTATCTCGAGGAGCATCCCAAGCAGGCCAAGGTCATTGTGGAGAAGGTGGTGTTGGCAGCCCAGGCCCGTCATGCCGCCTACAACGCCAAGATGAGGGTGCAGAACAAGTCGTCGCTTGGCGGCGCAGGACTCCCCGGCAAACTGGCCCCCTGCAAGAGCCGTATCGCCGAGGACTGCGAGCTCTTCCTCGTCGAGGGTGACTCCGCAGGCGGCAGCGCCAAACAGGGCAGAAATCCCCATTTCCAGGCTATCCTCCCGCTCAGAGGTAAAATCCTGAACGTCGAGAAGGCCATGGACCACAAAATCCTATCCTCCGAGGAGATTGTCAACATGTACAAGGCTTTGGGAGTGACCATAGGCACCGAGGAGGACAGCAAGGCCTCGAA
>CABUTY010000339.1 GCA_902494595.1 uncultured Porphyromonadaceae bacterium
ATTGTCGACAGCATCCATGAGCTCCATGACTTTCTCAACCCACTTGGGATCACCTTCGAGGGCACCGAGAGCGGAACCGCGAATCACGGGTGTGTTGTCGCCATCGTACTCATACTGCGACAGAAGGTCGCGCATGTCCATTTCTACGAGCTCGAGCATTTCCTCGTCATCAACCTGGTCGCACTTGTTCATGAACACAACCAGCTGAGGCACGTTCACCTGACGGGCGAGCAGGATGTGCTCACGAGTCTGGGGCATCGGGCCATCGGTGGCTGCTACCACGATGATGGCACCATCCATCTGGGCTGCACCAGTTACCATGTTCTTCACATAGTCGGCGTGTCCCGGGCAGTCTACGTGAGCGTAGTGACGGTTGGCTGTCTCGTACTCTACGTGGGCTGTATTGATGGTTATACCGCGCTCCTTCTCCTCGGGAGCGTTGTCAATCGAGTCGAACGAGCGAAGCTCGGAAAGTCCTTTCTCGGCAAGAACCTTGGTGATGGCAGCCGTAAGAGTGGTCTTGCCATGATCCACGTGACCAATCGTACCGATGTTCACGTGCGGTTTGGTTCTTTCGAAATGTTCTTTAGCCATAGTTATTGCTATATTTTAAATTTATTTTTCCTCGTGAATGCGAGGAGAGATTGATGATTGGAGCCGATGGCGGGATTTGAACCCGCGACCTCTTCCTTACCAAGGAAGTGCTCTACCCCTGAGCTACATAGGCATATTTTTTTGAGCGGAAGACGAGGTTCGAACTCGCGACCCTTAGCTTGGAAGGCTAATGCTCTACCAACTGAGCTACTTCCGCTTGCGCCTTTCCGGCATTGTGGGTGGAGATGGATTCGAACCACCGTAGGCGTAAGCCAGCAGATTTACAGTCTGCCCCATTTGGCCACTCTGGTATCCACCCTTCGATTCCGCTCCCGTTACCCCTCTGGATAACTCTTTTCGCGAATCCGAGTGCAAAGTTAATACGTTTTTTCTTTCTGTGCAAATCTACATGGCTAAAATTTGTAAAAAATTTTGAACCATATCGGTTTAACTCTGTTTACAGCCCTTTTCGCTCCGACATCCCTATCCCATATTCATGCTCGGAAAGACACATCGCAGCTCGTTTTGCTATTCCACAGTCACCGACTTTGCAAGATTTCGAGGCATATCGACATTCTTACCCTTGTTGATGGCTATATAATAGCTGAGGAGCTGCAGGGGGATGGATGTGATGATAGGCGTGAGGCATTCGGGCATGTCGGGCACCTCGAGCACATGGTCGGCGAGGCGGCATATCTGCTGGTCGCCTTCCGTGACGATGGCCAGAATATTCCCCCCGCGGGCCTTGACCTGCTGAACGTTGCTCACTATCTTCTCATAAAGATGGTCCTTGGGAGCGATGATCACCGACGGCATCTCCGCGTCAATCAGCGCGATGGGACCATGCTTCATCTCTGCAGCCGGATACCCTTCGGCATGGATATAGGATATCTCCTTGAGTTTGAGCGCCCCCTCCAGTGCCACGGGGTAGCTGTAGCCACGTCCCAGATAGAGGAAATTGCGGGCATACGTATATATCAGCGACAGGTGCTCCACCTTGTCGGCAAGCTTCAGCACTTTCTCTACGGCTGAAGGAATCTCCAGTATTTTCTTACCGAGATTCTCTATCTCGGTATCGGTAAGCGTTCCCTTGAGCTGCGCTATGGCCAGAGCCAGCAGCGTCAGCACCATCACCTGCCCCGTGAATGCCTTTGTGGAGGCCACGCCGATTTCCGGTCCCACGTGTATATAGCATCCGCTGAATGTCTCACGGGGTATGGAGCTGCCCACGGCGTTGCTGATACCGAACACGAAGGCTCCCATGTCGCGGGCGATCTTCACGGCTGCCAGCGTGTCTGCCGTCTCGCCGCTCTGTGATATCGCTATCACCACATCGCGCTCGTCGAGAACAGGATTCGAATAACGGAACTCGCTGGCATACTCCACCTCCACCGGTATCTTGCACATGTCCTGAATCAGGTACTTTCCCAGAAGGCCGGCGTGCCATGAAGTGCCGCAGGCCACTATCACTATGCGCTTGGCATTTAGGAACACCTCCTTGTTGTCGTTGACGCCGTTGATATTTATCTTACGGCCACCTTCCACCACGCGGCCGCGTATGCAGTCGCGGAGCGTCTCCGGCTGCTGGAAGATTTCCTTTAGCATGAAATGCGGATATCCGCCCTTCTCCAGCTCTGATATTGAAAGCTCGAGGGTCTTGACATCTATGCGGGCATCCTTGTTGTCGAGGTCGGTGATTTTCAGCGGTTCGCCACGGCGTATCACCGCCACTTCACCATCCTTGAGGTACACGCACTCCTTGGTATATTCCACAAACGGAGTGGCGTCTGAGGCGAGAAACATCTCGTTGTCGCCAATTCCGATAGCCAGGGGGCTGCTCTGGCGTGCCGCTATTATGGTGTCGGGATTCGACTTTTCTATGACGGCTATGGCATAAGCGCCGACCACCTGTTTCAGAGCCTCGCGAACCGCCGTCAGAAGGCAGCATTTGTTGGTGACGCGTATATACTCTATAAGCTGCACGAGC
>CABUTY010000340.1 GCA_902494595.1 uncultured Porphyromonadaceae bacterium
GGAGAGGATGAACAGCGCGACTGGAACAAAAATGACATCGACTGGAACAAAATCGACCATGACATCGTGTCGCGACATGTGCTGGTGACAAAGCCCGCACTCAACGGCCGGAAACTGGGTACTCTCAAACTGCGCAACATGTATGGCGTCAATGTCACCAGAGTCATGCGCAGTGGCGTAAAGCTCCTCGCCACCCCGGGCCTCGTACTCCAGCTCGGCGACCGCCTCACCGTTGTGGGGAACAGGAATAAAGTGGAAGAAGTGGGGAAACTCATGGGCAACCGCGAAACGAAGCTCAAGGATCCCAATCTGGCCGTTATATTCGTAGGGCTTGTGCTCGGACTCCTTTTGGGTTCTGTACCTGTACACATTCCGGGGATGACGGCACCCATAAAACTCGGACTTGCCGGCGGACCCATTGTGGTCGGCATACTTATGGGACGCTTCGGGCCCAATCTTCGCATGGTCACATATACTACGCGCAGCGCCAACCTGATGCTTCGCGGAATAGGGCTGTCGCTTTATCTGGCATGTCTGGGGCTTGATTCCGGCGCCCACTTTGTGGAAACAATCACAGAAGGCGACGGCTTTCTATGGCTTGCCGCCGGATTCCTCATAACCTTGCTTCCCGTGCTGCTGATGGGACTTGTGTCGCTGCGTGCGGCACATCTGGGATTCGGACAGACTTGCGGGATGCTCTGCGGGGCAATGGCCAACCCTATGGCACTCAATTATGCCAACGACACGCTCGCCGGCGATTCTCCCTCTGTGAGTTATGCCACAGTCTATCCCGTGGCCATGTTCTCGCGTGTGGTAATAGCCCAGCTCCTAGTGCTGTGTTTCTGACCGCGAATCTCCGGGACACGAAGCCTTCATCACCTGTTCCGGCAGGCGATATCGAAGATTTCCATAGGTTCCGACACTATATGGTCGGCGAATGCGGAACGCAGCTCACTGACGGGGCGGAACCCCCATGTCACTCCCGCCGATTCCACACAAGCGCGCCGAGCCGTTTCCATATCGACGCCTGAGTCGCCTACATACAGCACATCCTGTTTGGGACACGGATGCTCCCCGAGCACGGCGAAAACTATCGACGGGTCCGGCTTCTTGGGCCTTTCAGGCACCTCCCCCATCACCGCCGAAAACTCTATGTCGGGGAAATAATGGCCGATTACCTTCTCCACGGCACGCTGGTATTTGTTGCTCGTCACCGCCAGGTCAATGCCATGGCTTCTGAGCTTTGACAATAGCTCGGGGATGCCGGGATATGGCTTGGTGAGGTCGGTGCAGTGCATGTCGTAATATTCGCGGAAGTCGCGGAGCATCACGTCGATAGTATCGGCACCGGCATCAGGCTGAGCACGTTCCAGCAGTTTTCGTACGCCATTACCGACCATATAATTGTAGGCCGACAACGGATGCGGGGCAAAACCCGACTTCTCCAACGCATGATTGCATGCGTTGCCAAGATCGGCTATCGTGTTGAGCAACGTGCCGTCGAGATCGAATATCACAAGCTTCTTCATAACAGCTGCAAAGTTATTCAGTAACGCCGAAATTTCCAAATGGAATGCGCGCTCACAGTCAGCATTTTTATTTTGCTGCGCAGTCGGGACAGGTGCCGGCGATTATGCAGGATATTGAGTCGGCGGAGAATCCATCGGGGAGGATGGGCAGCGGCATACGCAGCTGCTCTATGCATAGCGTACGGCCGCAAACTTTGCAATGGAAATGGGCGTGGGCGTCGTCGGCGACATGGGAATGGGGCGACGGACAGGGTTCGTATTTGGGGACGCCACTGCCATCCTCCACCACATGCACAAGACCTTTCTGCAGGAAGAGCGCCAGCGCGCGGGTAATGGTGGAGCGGTCCACGGTGTCGAGCTGAATCTCCACTTCCTGGGCTGTCACGGGGCGCCCGTGGCCCGACAAGGCTCTGAGTATCATGATGCGCAGGGCCGTGGGACGTATGCCATGCTCCCGCAACCGCGCCGCATCCTGTTCATGCGTTGGATTCATACGCGTATATCATAGTATACCATAGACATTAACGAAGGAAAGGATGCCGAAGCATCCTTTCCCGAATATCTGTGACAAGGAATATCAGATGATACCCTGGGCCATCATGGCGTCGGCCACCTTCATGAAGCCGGCGATGTTGGCGCCCTTCATATAGTTGATGTATCCATCCTGCTGGCGGCCATACTGCACGCAAGCCTCGTGGATGTTGAGCATCATCTCATGGAGTTTCTTGTCGACTTCCTCGGCGCTCCACTGGAGGTGTTCGGCATCCTGGCTCATTTCGAGACCGGAAACGCCTACGCCACCTGCGTTGACAGCCTTGCCGGGAGCGTAAGGCATCTTGTTGGCCAGGAAGTAGTCGATAGCCTCGGCGGTGCAGCCCATGTTGGAAACTTCAGCCACCATCATAGCCTTGTTGTCGACAATCATCTTGGCGTCAGCCTCGCTGACCTCATTCTGGGTAGCGCAGGGGAGGCAGATGTCCACCTTCTGTTCCCAAGGTTTGCGGCCGGGGAAGAATGTGGAGCCGGCAAACTTCTCGGCATAAGGAGCCA
>CABUTY010000341.1 GCA_902494595.1 uncultured Porphyromonadaceae bacterium
CGCATCTCCCAAAGCCGGCGGCAGAATAGTCACAGGCAGCTTCATTGCCAAGGACTTCGTGTATCAGGGCGACGAAGTGAATTGCGTGATGACACTCACCGCCGACGCTACCGACGCCACCATGGTGCACATCAGCAATTTCTACGGACTCGAGGAGACTGTCGACGCCGTCATTGATGTCACCGCCGGCACCGTCTCCATAATGCCCCAGCGCATATGGCAGAGCAAGTCGTACGGCGATGTATACCTCTTTCCCATTGAAATAGGCCCCGACGGGATAAAGTATTTCACACAACAGCCGGTCACAGGTACCATCGACGCCAACGGAGTCATAACCCTCGGACGCTGGGGCGCTATAGTCGGATACGGCGACAATCAGGGTACCCTGCTGGCCGCCATCGACCACAGCTCCTACCATCCCGCCAACGCCTCCATGGCAGCGACTCTCCGCAGCCAGGGCACAGACAGGAACGTGACATATCCCCTGCTTGTGGAACAGCCATCCCAGTCGGAAATAGTGATTTATAATTTCGGAACCACCGGAGTAGCCGTCAAAGCACGTGTCGACGCCGACAAAAACATCTCCGTATCCGAGCAATATATCGCTAATGTGAGTCTCTACGGAGCCTTCAACTGCCGTCCTATCGACCCGGCTACCGGCGTCATATCCAAGACCGAACCGGTGATGGGCAAGCTTGTGGGCACCGACTCCATTACTTTCGAGCCATGGTGCGCGGCATCGGTGCTCCAGGATGGTCTTGTGGCCCTCTACGTAGTCAAGTCGGGACTTAAATCCGACATGACCCTCACCGCCCCTCCGATGCTCCCCTTCAACCTCCAGGGCAGCGGCACTGCCGCCAGCCCCTACCTCATAAAGACTCCCGCCGACATGATGACCCTGTCGCAGAACGCGCAGCGCAACTCTTTCGTCGGCAAGCATTTCCGCCTGGAAAACGACATTGACATGAGCGGCACCAGCGGATATCTGCCCATAGGTCTTCCCAAGGTGGCCTTCGGAGGCATCTTCGACGGCAATGGCCATTCTATCGTCAACTTCACCCTCGATGGCGTGGGCTACAACTATCAGGGCCTCTTCGGCGTGATGTACGAAGGATCGAAGGTGAGCGACCTCACGCTTAAGAACGTGCGCGTCAACGGCAACGGCTACTATCTCGGAGGCATCGCCGGCTACGCCATGGGCGATGTGGTGAACTGCCGCATGGAAGGTCAGGTCACAGGCGCCGGCATATATGTGGGCGGCGTCGTGGGCCGTTCCTACAAGAAAGTCGACCGCTGCTCCTCCTCGGGCCTCATCACCGGTTCGGGACATGTGGGCGGCGTGATCGGCTATTCCTTCGGTCCCGTTTCCAGCTGCCGGTCAGACGCCACTGTCAAGCTGCCGGCATATTACAACGAGGCAGTCTCCTGTCTCGGCGGCATCACCGGTCTGTCGCAATCCTACTCTCTCGACCATGAAGGAGTTATCTCCGACTGCATGTTCACGGGCACCGTGGAGAACGGCAGCGGCTACGGCTTCACCGGCGGCATATTCGGCTACGTATACTCGGCCACCGTGGACCGCTGTCTCAACGTGGGACGCGTGATGACCACCCACACTGCCGGCGACACTGAAGCTGCCGGAGGCATCGCCGGCATCGCCCGCGACTGCTCAATATCCGACTGCCTCAACGCCGGCCTCGTCACCGAAAAAGGTTACTCCACCTACGCCGGCGGCCTTATTGGATATATCAGCACCGCCTACTCCACAATCGGCGGAATGCTGGAACCCATCAAGGTGAGCAACTGC
This sequence comes from uncultured Porphyromonadaceae bacterium, assembly GCA_902494595.1. GTDB lineage: Bacteria > Bacteroidota > Bacteroidia > Bacteroidales > Muribaculaceae > Lepagella. Next base: position 1,808 of record CABUTY010000341.1, read on the forward strand.
ATCAACGTAGGGCAGGTGTATGCCCGCAACCGCACAGCCACCGCCGGCATCTTCGGCACAGAGTTCACTTCCACGATGGTGGAGGAAAAGCCCTCCGACAACGGCTTCAGCAACACATGGTATGACGCTCAGGCCCTGGGCATAGCCAACGAGAGGTTCGGACGCCCCACATCCTTCTTCAGCGGCACCATTCCCGCCGGCTTCAGCACTTCCGTATGGGAGTCGAGGAGCAACCGCTACCCGGCGCTGAAGGCCTTTGCAGCCACCGACGCATCGGCGCTCGCCTCGGCATGCGTGACATTCTCCGGCACCCAGACAGCCCGTGCCATGAAGGCCGACGCCTCTCTGTCGGAAGGCACCGTATGGTCGGTGCGTTCCGCCGAAGCAGTGCCCGGTCTCTCCATCAGCGGCAACACCCTACGTCTCGGCAACGTCTATGCCAACGACACCGTGGCTGTGGCCGTCAACGGCCTTACTGCCGGCCGTCTGATGGTCATCAACGCCGTGCCTAAGCTCTTCGATGGCGAGGGCAACGCTCAGAGCCCCTTCCTGATCAAGAACAAGGCTGACTTCCAGACCCTGCACAATGCCGTGATGCATTACGACCATGAAGGCGACCACTTCCTCCAGACCGCCGATGTGGACTTCGGTCTCGCCGACGACTTCCAGGGCGTGGCGGCAGGCAACCACCTGATGAAATTCGCCGGCATATTCGACGGCGGCAACCATCTCATCAAAGGGCTCAAGATAGAGGCCGTGAAACGCG
>CABUTY010000342.1 GCA_902494595.1 uncultured Porphyromonadaceae bacterium
CGCCCCAGAACGTCCGCCACTGACCCGTAGGATATATCTGCCCTCATCGGAAAAGCCTCCTTACCTTGTGAAGATTTCCCGGCTGGAACACCACCATCACCATGTCGCCCGGCTCTATGCGGGTGTCGCCGGCGATAAGCATCCCCTCCCCGTGGCGTATCAGACCGCCCAGAGTGAGAGTGTCGGGGAGCCGGAGATCCTTCACCGGCCGAGCCGTGATATTGGACCCTTCGCCAGCCTCTATCTCGGCGATTTCCAGGTCCTCGAGGGTCATGATCTCGCTGACACGCACATCATTGCCGAGGATGTCGCGCAGTACGTGTCCCGAAGTGAGAAGCTTCTTGTTGACCACCTTGTCAATCCACAGCTGCTCCGCGTCGGCGATATACCTCACGTCCTCTATTTCGGCCACCGTCCGTTTCACGCCAGCTTTCCTGGCCACCATGCATGCCACTATGTTGGCCTCGTCGCTGTCGCTGAGGGCTATGAAGAGGTCGGTGTTTTCCACGCCCTCGTCGCGGAGGGTGGTGAAGTCGCGGCAGTCGGTATTCACCACCGTCACGTCGGGGAACTCCTCGGCGAGCTGTCGGCATCTGTCGCGGTCTTTCTCTATGACGGTCACATGGCATTTGCGTTCGAGTGCCTTGCAGAGGAGGCGTGATATCTTGCCGCCGCCGCTGACCATGACACTGCTTATCTTCACCTTACCGGCGCCCATGGCCTCCTGGAGATAGCCCTCGTCCTCGGGACGTATGGTGATATATGCGAGGTCGCCCTTGAGGAGGCTGTCGTCGCCACGCGGTATTATCAGCCGGCCGTTTCTTCTGATGGCTGCCACATGCAGACGGCGTCCGTCAAGATGCACATTCTTCAGAGGGGTGTCGCGCACGGGGGTTGCGTCGGTGATGCGTATCCCGGCGAGTATGAGCCTGCCATGATACAGACGGAACCAGTTTACCGCCCAGCTGCGGCGAATAAGGTCGCATATCTCGCGGCACGCCAGCTGTTCGGGAAGAATCAGCGAGTCGACACCGGCGTCGGCAAACATCCTCACCATTTCCCCACGCATGAACTCGGGATTCCCTATGCGTGCCACACATCTTGCGGCTCCCAGACTGTGTGCCATCTCGCACGCCACTATATTGTCGGTTTCCTGAGGCGTCACAGCTATAAAGAGATCGGCGTCGGCCACGCCGGCAGTCCGCAGGTCGCCGACATTCAGCGGACTCCCTATCGACACCATAAGGTTATAGCGCGAGTCAAGGTTCTCCAGATGAGCCTTGTCGTCGCTCAGAAGAACTACATCCTGCGACTCATACGACAGCATCTTCGCCAGATGAGTCCCCGTATCCCCACTCCCAGCTATCAGTATCTTCATATCACAAGACTTACTATAGATAAAACAGAAAGTATTTGTGCATTGCCGCTGTAGGGACGCGCCATGGCGCGTCCGCATCCGTTGAAATTACTCTCTTCATTCCTGACGCGCCATGGCGCGTCCCTACTGCGCATCGCATCCCCATAATGCACAAATACATTCTGTTTTACCTATATAATAATATTAACGCATGAGACGCCAACATTATGTCGAGAGCTTCATCCCGGAACAGAGCCGCGAGTCTTTTTGGGAATCACAGAACTGAACGGGAACTGTACTGAGAGTTCCGGTTCGGTTCTGTGTTTCCCTAAAAAGAGTGTCAGTTCTGTGATTCCCAAAAACATGCTCTCGGTGCAGGACCGGGATAAGGAAACGTCTGTGAGCCAACAGCTTAGGGGCGGAAGTGTTAAAATTTGCGGTTTTTATACGTTTTATTCAAAAATATTTGCCGCTTAAAATTTCTTTACATATATTTGCAAGCGATAACGGTCAACGTCAACGCAAATAAAGCCGACGGCCTATGAAACATGCACATACTTCTAATGACAAACGTCAACCAAACACTGACGCAGATGAGGGTTACGGCTTGTCACAAGTAGCAAAATGCACAGTTCTCATCCTGCCGGAAGCCGAAACAAAACAGAAATACCGACACTGACACACAACACGCAAATCAAGAAAACACATAACAACAATTAACAACTAAGACGTATGAAGAAAATTCTTACGATGACATTAGGCATAGGGTGTCTGGCCATGGTGGCCACGGCGGCTCCAATAGCACCACCCTATGAGTCCGACATGGGAGGAGAAGACTCCGGCTGGACAGTAATCAACGTCGTGGACGGTACGCCCACATTCACCAAAGGCGTGGCCGCCGACTTCACCGGTTCCAAGAAAACCGGCGGCAGTTACGAAAAAGGCTTCGTCTACACTAACGAAAAGGATGTCGACGACAACTTATACCCCGTTGACGACTGGGTGGCCTCTCCCGGCATAGAGCTGAAGAAAGGTGTGGCTTACAAAATCCAGTTCAGCAGCAAGCATCAGGGCGGCCCGGATGCCACAAGCAGTTCTCATCTGCTGTTCAAACTCAGCGTAGCAAGGGGGAGCACTCTGACCGACCTCAGGAATGGGAAAGTGCTCTTTGACTATAACACTACCACCAACGACAAGGCATGGAGCTTCTCCGGC
>CABUTY010000343.1 GCA_902494595.1 uncultured Porphyromonadaceae bacterium
CAGCCTCTTCCACCGACAATGTCCGCCGGGTGAAGACCTCTGTCGGCGCATCGTCGGTACGCCGTCTGAAGGCGCAGCAGGGGACTGGTGCCAACGTGATGCCCGACCTCGCGGGATACGACGCCCCCTCGGCTGTCAGAATACTCGAATCGCGAGGTATCAACGCCCGCATTTCCGGCTCCGGTTACGTCTACGCCCAATCGATTCCACCGGGCTCAGCTATACGGCGTGGCCAGACCGTAAACCTCAAGTTAAGAATTTAAGTTAAGACCCCAAGATAAAATAGCATAGTCATGACAATGAAGCTGTCACGCCTCCTGGAGGATATAAAGCCTCTGGAAACGATAGGCGATACGGATAGAAATATAGTAAGTCTGCAGAGCGATTCCCGGCGCGTGGAGAAGGACGGGATGTTCGTGGCCGTACGCGGAGTGACCACCGACGGCCATAAATATATACCCATGGTGGCCTCGGCGCATGTCGGGGCTATCGTGTGCGAGGAATTTCCGGCACAGCTCCTCAACGGCATCACCTACATACGCGTATCCGACTCTGCCGAGGCGCTGGGCAAGCTGGCGTCGGCATGGTACGGCCACCCGTCGTCGAAGCTGAAGCTCGTCGGTGTCACGGGCACCAACGGCAAGACCACCACCGCCACCCTCCTCTATGAGATGGCGCGCCTCGAAGGATACAAGGCCGGCCTGCTCTCCACAGTCTGCAACTACGTGGACGGCCGAGCAATACCCACCACACACACCACGCCCGACCCGCTGACCCTCAACGAGTTGCTGGCAGAGATGGTGGAGGCCGGCTGCGACTACGCCTTCATGGAAGTGTCGAGCCACGCCGCACAACAGAAACGCATCGCCGGCCTCAAATTCAAGGGCGGCGTATTCTCCAACCTCACCCGCGACCATCTCGACTACCACGGCAGCGTCGAGAATTACCGCAATGCCAAGAAGATGTTCTTCGACGGTCTTGACGCCGATGCTTTCGCGCTGGTGAACGCCGACGACAAGTCGGGGCTCTATATGACACAGAACACGAAGGCCAAGGTATACACCTACTCACTGCGCAGTCAGGCCGACTTCCACACACGTATCCTGGAGACACGTCTCGACGGCACTCTGCTGTCGTTCAACGGACATGACGTGGAGGTGGCCTTCACAGGCCGTTTCAACGCCTACAACCTTACAGCCGTATATGGCGCCTCCATTCTTACAGGTTTTCCCGAGGATGAGGTGCTCGTGAACATGAGCAAACTCGTGCCGGTAGCGGGCCGTTTCCAGACGTTCCGCAGCCGGTCGGGAGTGACCGCAATCGTGGACTACGCCCATACTCCCGACGCTCTCATCAATGTCCTCGACACCATCCGTGAGATAGTAGGAGCTGGCGGCAAGATCATCACCGTTGTGGGGGCTGGCGGCAACCGCGACCATGGCAAGCGGCCCATGATGGCCCGCGAGGCGGCATGCCGCTCCGACAGACTAATCCTCACCAGCGACAACCCCCGCGACGAAAACCCCGACGACATAATCAACGACATGCGCCAGGGCCTGTCGGCACCGGAAATGGCCCGCACGCTCTGCATAACAGACCGTCGCCAGGCTATACGCACCGCCATACAGACCGCCGAACCCGGAAACGTAATCCTGATAGCCGGCAAAGGTCATGAACCCTATCAGGAAGTTAAAGGCGTCCGTCACCATTTCGACGACCGCGAGGAGGTGATGGCCGCTTTCAAGGAGTCGGAAAATGTATAATCCCTAAATAACACGTCTGGCAATGCTATACTGGTTGTTTCAAATAGTTGACGGCATAGACTTTCCGGGCCGCAACCTGATGGGATACATCACCTTCCGCGCGGGTATATCCTTTGCGTTGGCGCTGGTACTGGCTCTGGCCTTCGGCCACAGCATCATCCGTCGTCTGCAACGCATGCAGATAGGCGAGGAGGTGCGCAACCTCGGCCTCGAAGGGCAGATGCAGAAGAAAGGCACCCCTACAATGGGAGGTATCATAATAATCCTGGCCACTCTCCTGCCGTGCCTTCTGATGGGTAACCTCGAGAACATTTACCTCCTGCTGATGATTATCACCACGCTATGGATGGGTAGCATAGGTTTCCTCGACGATTTCCGCAAGCTGAAGTTCCATAACAAGGATGGCCTCAAAGGGAAATACAAAGTGATCGGTCAGGTAGGCCTCGGCCTTGTGGTGGGCATCACCATGTGGCTGTCGCCGGCCATTGTGATGAGCGAGAATTTCGAGACGGTGAGCGCCGGAAACGACTCCGTAACGGAAGTGGTGGTATCCACCGAACAGATAAAGTCGCCGCAGACCACCATACCATTCGTGAAGAACAACAACTTCAACTATGAATGGCTCACATCATGGGTGTCGGACGCCGAAGCGGCCCAGACGCTGGGATGGCTCGTATTCGTGCTGGTGGTGATAATAGTGGTCACGGCCGTCTCCAACGGCGCCAACCTCACCGACGGCATCGACGGCCTTTGCGCCGGCACTTCCGCAATAATCGGCATCGCCCTGCTGATAATGGCATACCTC
>CABUTY010000344.1 GCA_902494595.1 uncultured Porphyromonadaceae bacterium
ACCCCTACGACCCCGAAATTTTAAGGAACGCGCTCTAATCCAGATTACAGCCATACAATGATAGAAAGATATTCACGGCCCGGGATGCGCGCCGTATGGACGGAGCAGAACAAGTTCGAGGCCTATCTCAAAGTGGAGCTTCTGAGCGCGGAGGCCTGGCGCGAGCTGGGAGTTGTCCCCGCCGAAGATATAGAGAAACTCTATGCCAAGGCCTCTTTCTCCATACCGCGCATCAAGGAGATAGAGGAGCAGACACGCCATGACATAGTGGCCTTCACTCGCACCGTCAGCGAGAGTCTCGGCGATGAACGCAAATGGATTCACTATGGTCTGACGAGCACCGATGTCGTTGACACAGCCAACGGTTATCTGCTCAAGCAGGCCAATGACATTCTTCGCGAAGACCTTGTCCGCTTCGCCGAGATGCTGCGCGGACAAGCCATGAAGTACAAGGAGACACCCTGCATAGGACGCACGCACGGCATTCATGCCGACATCACCAGCTTCGGCCTCAAATGGTCCTTGTGGTACGAAGAGATGCAGCGCAACATCCGCCGCTTCGAGGAGGCGGCCCGCGGCGTGGAGGTCGGCAAGATCAGCGGCGCCGTAGGGAACTACGCCAACATTCCTCCTTTCGTGCAGGAATATGTCTGCGAGCACCTCGGCATCGACTCCGCAGCCGTATCCACACAGGTGATACAGCGCGACCGCCACGCATGGTATCTGGCGGCTATCGCCGTAATAGGCGCCAGCATCGAACAGATGGCCATGGAGGTCCGCAATCTCCAGCGCACCGAGGTGCATGAGGTGGAGGAGGCTTTCGGCAAAGGTCAGAAAGGTTCTTCGGCTATGCCCCACAAACGCAACCCCATAGGCTCCGAGAACATGTGCGGCTGCGCCCGCGTGCTCCGAGGTTATATGGAGACCGCTTACCAGAATGTGGCCCTCTGGCATGAACGCGACATCTCTCACTCCGCCACCGAACGTATCATCCTCCCTGACGCGACACAGCTTCTCGACTACATGCTCAACAGGATGATGAACATACTCGGCAACCTCACAGTCTTTGCCGACAAGATGAAGAGCAACATATACATCACAAACGGAGTGATTTTCGCCCAGCGCGTCATGAACGCCCTCATCAACAAAGGCTTCACACGCGAGAAGGCTTACGATACAGTCCAGCCCATAGCCATGAAGGCCATGGAACTCGGTATGCCCTATGCCGAACTCCTCGCAAAAGATACCACAGTGTCGGAAAACCTCTCCAAAGAGGAACTCGACAACTGCTTCACTCTCGATTACTATTTCAAGAACGTCGATTATATCTACAGCAAAGTCTTCGGAACAAATAACCAATAAAGACATGTCACAGACATTAGTAGTGGTCGGCTCCCAGTGGGGCGACGAAGGTAAAGGGAAGATCACGGATTATTTCGCGCGTCACGCCGACATGGTGGTACGCTACCAGGGGGGCAACAACGCGGGTCATTCAGTGGCTTTCGACGGCAAGAAGTATTCCCTGCAGTCGATACCGTCGGGCATCTTCAATCCCGCCACCGTCAACGTGATGGGCAACGGCATGGTCATCGACCCTCTGTCGGTGCTCCGCGAGCTGAAGGCTCTGGAGGAGAAGGGCATCAAGGATTACCAGTTGTTCATCTCCACACGCGCGGCAATGGTGATGCCGTGGCATCCCGTTCTCGACGGAGCCTATGAGGGTAACCGTGGCGAGGCAAAGATCGGTACCACCAAGAAGGGTATCGGTCCATGCTACAGCGACAAGTACTCGCGCATAGGTATGCGCATAGGCGACCTTCTCGAGCCTGATTACTTCCGCGAGCGGCTCGAGGCGGCTCTCGCCGTCAAGAACCCCGAGCTCCGTATGCTCGGCCTCCCCGAGTTCAACGCCGACGAGGTCTTCGACCTATACATGGAGGCTGCCGCGAAGCTACGGCCCATGATTACCGACACCTCGGCGCTGGTGAACCGCCATCTCGAAGGCGACAACAACATCCTGTTCGAAGGGGCGCAGGGAATGATGCTCTGCATCGACCACGGCACCTATCCCTATGTTACCTCGTCGTCGCCGTCGGCGGCCTCCGCGCCCGTAGGCGCCGGAATTGCCCCGCAGTGGATAAAGACGGTGGCCGGCGTGCTGAAGGCTTACTGCACGCGCGTGGGCGAAGGACCGTTCCCCACGGAGCTTCATGATGAAATAGGCGACGGCATACGCGAACGCGGCCATGAATACGGCACCGTCACCGGCCGCCCACGCCGCGTAGGCTGGCTCGACGCCCAGGTGGCCAGATACACCGCACGACTCTCCGGTATCACTCACTGGACAGTGACCCTCCTCGACGTGCTCAGAGGCATCGACACCATCCGCATCTGCAAGGGTTATGAGCTCGACGGAGAGGTTATCGAGAACCCTCCATCCACTATAGCCGCCCTCCAGCGCGTAAAGCCGATTTTCGTGGAACTCCCCGGCTGGAAGGAGGACATCACCGGTGTGACATCTTACGACCAGCTCCCGCAGAACGCCAAGAAT
>CABUTY010000345.1 GCA_902494595.1 uncultured Porphyromonadaceae bacterium
AGATATATTCCGTCGTCGGTCTTGAGCTGCAGGGCAGTCTGCACGGCGGTAGGACCGGCGGGGGTGGTGGAGGCGTTGTTCGGATTGAGTATCGAGGGGAGCTTGCCGCGGATGCCGCTCAGACGGGTCTTGGAATAGTTGTACTCCTGCGTGTCGTAGTCGCCCGGTATCCAGTAAGCCCAGTGGTCGCCGGTCATGGCGAACTCCGTATCCTCTTCCTTGATTACGAAGTAGGTAAGGTTTGGCTGAGCGGGGAACTCGTAACGGAATCCGAGGCCGTCGTCGAAGACGCGGAATCGAACGGTGATATAGCGGTCAAACTCCTTCTGTGTGAGGCGCAGGGCCATCTCGTTGTAGTTGCAGCGTATTTCCGTTTCCTCGCCCCATACGGGTTTCCAGGTCTCGTCGAAGGAGCCGCGTTCGGTATCGGTGATTGAGAAACCGGAAGTCATCTGTAGGGCGTCGGCAGCCGCCTTGCGGGCATCGGCGGTAAACGACCGCCGCGTGCTCTCGCTCTGCAGCGTGAAGCCTAACCGCGAAGGATCCACTACACGCTTCCCTTTATAGTCGACAGTGTAGACGGGTATGCCGCCATCCAGAATATCTACATTCACTATCAGATTGCCGTCGGGACTCTTCACGGTCTCCGCGGCAAAGAGCGCCGGACTGATGGCTATGGCCACCATCGCGCCGACTTGCCTTAATCGAGTTCTCATAACAGTATTGCCGGCACCGCCGGCTCGCTTATAAAGGTTATATTTTTTGTTTAGATTGCAAATTTAGCTATTTTTTTGGTCAATCCGAAATTCCCGGTCAAGGATAAGGATCAGTGATAAAAGATCAACGATCAATTATGCAGCTTTGCCTTGGCCTGATCTGATTTTTTGGGGAATCACAGAAATTAACCGGAACTGCACTGATGTTTCACAGACCATTTCCAAAAAAGCGGTGCAGTTCTGTGGTTCCCCAAAAATGCCGATGATTTGCGGCAAGATTTTTGGAAAAGAAGAGCGGTGTTTGACGGAAAAGTAGTAATTTTGCATCTATGGGAAAAATAGAGAGTATCAAAGAGGGTCTGGGCAAGGTGACGCAGGACATGATGAGCCTTGTCAAGGTATGCCTTTTGTCGCGCAAGGCATCGGCACTTCCGAAACCTCGGGAGGAGGAGATGGTGATTCTCGCCAACGGTCCCTCGTTGCAGACCACGGTAAGCAGTCATCGCGATTTCCTCGAGGGGAAGGCGTTGATGGCCGTGAACTTCTTCGCCGTGTCGGAGGAATTCACGCAGCTGAAGCCTGAATATTACCTGATAGCCGATCCGTTGTTCTGGCTTCTCGACGATAGCCGGGAGAAACTCTTCGGGGCTCTGGCAAGCAAGACCGATTGGCCCATGAACTTCTTCGTGCCCGTAAAGGCATTCAAGGACAAACGCTGGCAGCAGATGATAGCCGCGAATCCCAACATAAAGGTTTGCCGTTACAACAGCACCCCGATAGAGGGAAGCCGGAGCCTGTCTCATATGCTGTACAGGCAGGGTCTCGGGGTGCCGAGGCCTCATAATGTGCTCATACCCTCCATAGCCCAGGCTTTGAGAATGCCTTTCCGAAGAATATACCTCGCCGGCGCCGACCATTCATGGCTCCCCGAAATAACAGTGACAGACGACAATGAAGTGCTCATGAACCAGAAGCACTTCTACGACCGGGGGAAGTCGAAGGCAAGCGGCGTGAAGCAGGAAAACCTCAACACCGCGCGGCTGCATACAATCCTTTTCCACATGTACACGGCCTTCAAGGCTTATTTCACACTCAGAGAGTATGCCGGCAGTCTCGGCAAGGAGATTGTGAACATAACGCCGGGCAGCTATATCGACGCTTTCAGACGCCAGAAATTATGAACAGCACAGACGGAATAATCATCCAGGCACGCACGGGCTCCACGCGCATGCCGTCGAAGATACTTCTCCCTTTTTCGGGCGACAAGTGCATTCTCGACATATTAATAGAACGTATCAAGGCCTCGGCACCGGGGCGCAGGATAGTGGTGGCCACCACCACGGCGGCTGCCGACAGAAGCATAGCCGAAAAGGCGCAAAGCCATGGCGTCGATTTTTTCAGAGGCTCCGAGGAGGACGTGCTGCAACGCTTCATCGATGCCGCCGACGCCTTCGGCATAAAAAGACTTATAAGGGTATGCAGCGACAATCCTTTTCTGCTTGCCTCGACATTCGGCGAGATGTTCGCCGCCGCCGATGCCGCCCCGGAGGCCGACTACATAGCCTATTCGTTTCCTGACGGGCGTCCTACCATAAAATCACACCTCGGCCTTTTCGCCGAGTTCACCACCACGGATGCCCTGCGGCGCGTGGCGCAACGCTCCGACCTTAAGATGGACCATGAGCACGTGACGATACACATGTACACGCATCCCGACGCGTTCAAGGTAAGGCTTCTGCCGTTGCCCCGCGTGCTGGCCGACCGTAACGATATCAGGCTGACTCTCGACACGCCGTCCGACTTCCGGCTGCTCGTCGAGCTTTACCGCAG
>CABUTY010000346.1 GCA_902494595.1 uncultured Porphyromonadaceae bacterium
CAAGAAAGGTGGTATGTGTGGATATACAGTACGACATGACAGGCTACAATCCTATGATGTGGCGGTGCAATGTATGCAGCGCCCTCCATCCCGACCCTTCCGATTGTGTGTCGCCTGAACTTGGCGGACAATGGATATACATAACTCCCGAACAATACAATGATGAACTGGGAGGCTTGAATATCACCAAAACAACTTTGAAAATTGAATGATATGGCAAAAACTTCACCATATAAACCGGGTATGCCATGGGTGGCTGTCGCTATATTCGCCGTTTTAGTATCGCTGATGGTCGGCACTTCCTTATTCGAAAGCACCCGTATGCGGTCTGATGGTCCGATGATGACTGTCACCGCCAACGGGCATATATTCTGCGTATTCGGAAACGATACTATCAACACTCCGATAGCAAAAGGCGACAGTGTAAGGATGTTAGGTATCTACAACGACGGCATATTCATGAAATATCTTGTTGAGACCGGAAATGGAATCAGAGGTTGGATCATGCCGTGGTATGTTGACATGCCTGTATTGACCCATAGCAAAAAACATAATCCAAACAACACTATCTGGCTTACCAACATCCCCAAGACCTCGGCACAATACGGTCATATTTTAGGATGGGAATATTATGGCACTCTTGCCAACGGGACAAAGAGTGCCAATATCTACTCGACCGATTATTTCCCGGCATTCAAAGATAGCCATAAATATATCTTCCGAAAAAATACATCATCGCATTTTGTATCGCGCGAAAAATTCGAAAGGAATGTTGTCGGCAAAAACCTTAATTTTATCAAAGATAAATACGGTCCTGTCATGCAGTATATACCGAGTGGCGCCGGGGGTGGCGAGGCGTCGGTAAATACATCGGTTTTCGACAAAAGCACAGGATCGTTTTATGAGCCTGTACTCACCATAGCCTCCGACTCTACGGTATCATCGGTACGTTTCGGACTTCTGAGTGACCGTAACTCGTGGATATGGAAGTATATTCCGCTTTCATCGCAATTGATAGACTTGCCGCTGACATCATTCTTCGCACGCGGCAGTCTTTACGATTCGCTCAAGCCGTCGAATCTCTGCACCTCTCCGATGGACAAGACATGGAATTGGACCAAGCGTATAATAATTGGCATCGGCGGCCTGATCTGGCTTATAGTGATTCCTTCAGCGGTATGTCTGCTGGTATATATAATGCTGTATTTCCGTCATTCGCTTTATCCACTGTCAGATACCGCTGTCAGAATCCTAATATCGATATTGACCGCACTCTTTGCCTATTACTGGATTATAGTCACTATGACGTGGGGCGAATACATCTTCTGGGAAGTTCTGCTTATAATGATTACCTATATGACGTGTCAGAATGCGTTCTCGGTCCTTACCGACGAGGTCCCCCACATACGCTGTCAGAAATGCCGTGCCATGGAGGCTATGGAGCTCGTTGACAAGGATTTCCTTGAAAGTGAGGAGAAGACGGAGGATACATCACAATCACATAAACTTGGTTCTCGCACGCGCAGGTGGCAGACATGGACACAGGTTACACAAGGCAATTCATCATGGCGCGAGAATGTCAAGAACCATTACGAGACAGACACCGACTGGCGCCGTGACCATTATAAAGAAAATGTGCGGTATGATCGCTATATGCTTCATTACCAGTGCCAGTGCTGCGGACACAAAGAGCGTAAACGCGATTATGTGCGCGTAGTGCTCGACAGGAAATATCAGGGCTCAAGCACCTATACCACTCACAGTTCATCAGATTGATTATGGCAGACGAACATTCTACAAGTCGCGCACGCCGCGACAAAGATACCCACTCTACCGGTAAGGCCGCACGTGGACGCAATAACGATACACATATTACCGGAAAAGCATCGAGAGGTACTGACAATGGTCCACGGCCCTATGACCGTAATAAAGCCTCCGCTGACATCAGACGCAAGATGCTTCAGAGCGAGGCCATGGCCTCTGCAAATGAATGGCCAAAGGAGTTCATTCTCAACGGGGTGAAATATAAGAATGAGGGTGTACTCTCCGATTCATCGGGGGAGGCCGTTGTATTCACCGTAACGAACGGCGGCAGGAAGTATGCGCTCAAGATTTACTATTACGACCCCGATCACTGTCCCAACCATGAGATTCTTGAAAAGATAAGAAAGCTCGGCGACAGCGGACTGCTCGTGAATATAATCAGTCATGGAGTGTGGGAGAACCCCGCCGATTCGAGCAAGAATGACTATGAACTGATGGACTATTGCGAGGGCGGCTCAATGGACGGCATGGTTCTTGCAGGCGATGAGGATGCACTGCGCAATGTGGCGTTGCGTATGGCTGCCGCTATCGACTTCCTATCAAAGCACGGCATTCTGCATCGTGATATAAAGCCGGCCAACTTCTTCTATGCCGACAAGGAAAGGACGCAGATTGTGCTTGCCGACTTCGGCATATCGACGGAATGTAAGGAGGGTGGCACTTGCCGTGTCGACGATATGCGCTCGCCGGTTTATGCCGCTCCGGAATTTTATTCACGCG
>CABUTY010000347.1 GCA_902494595.1 uncultured Porphyromonadaceae bacterium
ACGACAAGGTGCTCTACAAGAGTGCCGACGACCTCCCCACCTACCATCTCGCCAATATCGTTGACGACCACCTGATGAAGGTTACCCATGTGATACGCGGCGAGGAATGGCTCCCGTCGGCACCGTTGCACGTGCTCCTCTATCAGGCTCTCGGCTGGGAAGACACCATGCCCCGCTTCGCGCACCTCCCCCTGCTGCTCAAGCCCGCAGGTGCCGGTAACGGCAAACTCAGCAAACGCGACGGCGACAAACTCGGGTTCCCCGTGTTCCCTCTCGACTGGACCGATCCCAAGAGCGGCGAGAAAAGCTCCGGATTCCGCGAAAAGGGATACCTCCCCGAAGCGCTGGTCAACTTCCTCGCACTATTGGGATGGAACCCCGGCGACGACTCCGAAATCATGGACATGCAGCAGCTCATCGACAAGTTCAGCTTCGAGCACTGCGCCAAAGCGGGCGCCAAGTTCGACTTCAAGAAGGGTGAATGGTTCAACCATGAATACATCATGCACAGCGACGACGCCACGCTCGCCATCCTTGCCCGTCCATGGCTCGAAGAGGCCGGCATCTCCGGTTTTTCGCCCGAATACATAGCCAAAGCCTTCGGCATGGTGAAAGGCCGCGCAAACCTCCTCGGCGACCTCATAACCCAGGCAGACTTCTTCTTCAAGGCCCCCACGGTATATGCCGAGAAAGACGTGCGCAAGCGCTGGAGCGCCCAGACACCTGAAATCATGAACGAGCTTATCGACGTGCTCGAAGGCATCGACGACATGACATCGGCAAATGCCGAAAAAATAGTGCTCGACTGGATAGCATCCAAGGGGTACCACCTCGGCAATGTGATGAATGCTTTCCGCCTCTGCGTAGTGGGCGCCTGCCGAGGCCCTCATATGTTCGACATCACCGAACTCATGCCCAAGCAGGAGGTGATAGCACGCATACGAAAAGCCGTGGAGACCATTCCCGTACCGGCAAGCTGAACCTGTCCCGATGAGAATACCATCACTCAAGGAATTACGGACTTTGGGCGCTGAAGCATGCCGGCAGTCGCTCGAAATGCCTTTGTATTCCGCAGGCATTTCGCTCTACCGTCTCGGCGTAAAGGCCGCAGGCATCGGGAATCCCAAGGCTCGTCTCCTTGACCGTGGCCTTCCCGAAGTCATACCCGAGTTGCACCGCAAAATAAAGCCCGGCGACAAGGTGGTGTGGGTGCACTGCGCATCTCTCGGCGAATTCGAACAGGGAAGACCCCTCATTGAAAAGATTAAGAGCGAGCATCCCGACATCAAGGTGCTCCTCACTTTCTTCTCACCCTCCGGCTACGAGGTGCGCAAGAACTATGCCGGCGCCGACTGCGTGACGTACCTCCCCTTCGACACGCCGCTGCGCGTGCGTCGGTTTCTCGACTGCGTGCGCCCGGTAAAGGCCGTGTTCATCAAGTACGAAATCTGGCGCAACTACCTTCACGAGCTTTACCGCCGGCAGATTCCCACCTATCTGGTAAGCGCCGTCTTCCGCAAGGAGCAGAAGTTTTTCCGTCACGGCTGGGAATGGTATGGCCTGTGGCTCAAGTGGTTCACGCACATCTTCGTGCAGGACCAGGCGAGCGTGAAGCTGCTGGAAGGGATAGGTGTCAGGAACGTGACGGCAACCGGCGACACGCGTTTCGACCGCGTGGCCCATATAAAGGCCGACGCAAGGAAGATTCCGCTGCTGGAGCGTTTTCTCGCCGACGGCGACGGCGGCAGGAAGCTGACCATGATGGCCGGCAGCAGCTGGGAACCAGACGAGGATGTGTATGCCCCATGGTTCGACGCCCACCCCGATGTCAAGTTGGTGGTGGCGCCCCATGAGTTCGACAATACGCGTCTCGACCATCTCAAGACCCGCTTCCGCAACGGCGCCGTGCTCCTCTCCGAACTGTCGGAGGATTGCGACCCGGCGCTTTTCGACAGGCAGGTGCTTATCATAGACTGCTACGGCCTTCTGAGCAGCGCCTATGCCTATTGCGACTTAGCATATGTGGGAGGCGGCTTCGGAGTCGGCATCCACAACATCAACGAGCCGGCTGTCTTCGGCATCCCCGTGGTATATGGTCCCAACCATATGCGCTTCAACGAAGCCCTGGAGATGGCACGTATCGGCTGCGGTATTCCCGATGCGGGCCGCGACAGCTTTGAGCATACCGCCGACGCCCTCCTCGTCAGCAACGAGCAAGAACGACGCAAACGGGGAAAATGGGCCGCCGACTATATAAACGCCAAGACCGGTGCCACCGACAGAGTATATGCCCTCATCGGCAAATGGGACTGACAAGAGCCTTTCTCCAATAACAAGAGGGATTTTACGTTATAAGAGCGCGTTCCTTAAAATTTCGAGGCCGTAGGGGCGGCTCTTTTCGAGCAGATTTTCCGAGCCGAGGAGGGAGCGATGCGGGCATCGTGACCGACGAGACCTCGGAAAAGATGCCGGAAAGAGACGGGGCGGAGGTAATTTTAATGTCGTCGGAGTTACTCCTATGATTGAAA
>CABUTY010000348.1 GCA_902494595.1 uncultured Porphyromonadaceae bacterium
GGAGTTCAACATCGAGGGTTACCCCGACGAGCGTTTCATGGAGATTGTCAGGGAAGCACGGCCGGCACAGGCCACGCTGGTACCCGACGCCCCCGGACAGCTCACCAGCAGCGCCGGCTGGGATGTCATCGCAAATATGGACTTCCTTTCCGGCATCGTGAGCCGTCTAAAGGAATGGGGTGTCCGGGTATCGATATTCGTGGCTGCGGAGCCTGAGCAGATAGAGGCAGCGGCCCGTGCCGGGGCCGACAGGGTGGAGCTGTATACCAAACCGTATGCCGATGTCTACGGGGAAGATCCCGCCAAGGCTGTGGCTCCTTTCGTGGTCGCTGCCCGCACTGCCGCCCAATGCGGCCTGGGACTTAACGCCGGTCATGACCTCAACCTGCGTAACCTCGCTTTTTTCGCCGACTCCATCCCTAACCTCGACGAGGTGAGCATAGGTCACGCCATAATCTCCGACGCCCTATATCTCGGCATCGACGCAACCATAAAGGCATACCTCGATTGCCTCAAGAAACACTGAAAAACCTGTAAGACTGTAAAGATAATGCAAACCTTATCGTTCTGGTCGCTGATAATGGATGGCGGCTATATCATGATACCGCTGGCAGTACTGCTGATAGTGGTGATTTACGTGTTCACGGAGCGTTTCATCGTCGTGAACCGGGCGGCACGCCGCGACAAGACATTCATGGACCGCATACGCGAGTGCATACACGACGGTGACATAGAATCGGCATATAATCTGTGCAAGAAGAGCGATACCCCATATTCGCGACTGATAGCCAAAGGGTTATCGCGCATAGGGCGCCCCATGAACGATATACTTGTGGCTATAGAGAATACGGGCAATATAGAGGTGTCGGCGCTTGGCAAAGGGCTGCCATGGCTCTCCACCACGGCTGCCGGTGCACCCATGCTGGGTTTCCTCGGTACGGTAGTAGGTATGATCCAGGCCTTCTTCTCGCTGGCAAGCGCCGGCGCACAGGCCAACATCACCGTGCTCTCCTCGGGTATCTACCAGGCTCTTGTCACCACCGTGGCCGGCCTCGTGGTAGGTATCATCGCCCTGTTTGCCTACAACTATCTCGTGGCGCGTATAAACACCGTTATGAACTCGCTCGAGTCGAGCACTATGGAGTTCATGGATCTTCTCAACGAACCGGCAGCGTAACACCTCATGGCACTAAAGAGAAATTTCCAGTCGCTCGACACGTTCTCCATGTCGTCGATGACCGATGTGATATTCCTGCTGCTGATATTCTTTGTGATTACGAGCACGATTATCTATCCCGGGGCCATAGACGTGAATCTGCCCCAGAGTTCGGAGCAGACGTCGGAGAAGCCTCTTACGGAGGTATATATAGATGCGGGCAGCAAGCTGTATATCGTGGCCGACCGCAATGATTCCACGGGTGTACAGTCGGTGGCCCGTGAGGTTAATCTTACGGCTCTTGAAGGGACCCAGACGCACAATCAGATGAAGGATTCCACGCGTGCCGTGGCTCTTTATGCCGACTCTGCGGTGAATTATGCCCGGGTGGTCGAGGTGCTGGATGTGGCGGCGCGTCACAAGCTCAAGATGGTGCTCTCCACGTCGGCTAAGGATGTGACGCCATGATGCCGAGGCAACGTAAGGATTCTCTGATTGCCGGTATCATCACGCTGGTGTCGGTGGCGTTGCTGTTGCTGGCATTATGGTTCGGCAAGGTCGACTACAGCGGCAGGGAGCTTGCCGAGGCGTCGGTACCCGAGATTACCATGGCGGCCATGGAGGAGGAGACATTGCTTGAGCCGGAGCTGGTGCACGACCTCGGCGAGCCTGACGCCGTGACGCATGACGAGCCGGCACCTGCCGTGAAAGGTGCTCCCGAGAAGGCGGAAACCGACAATGTGCGCAAGGTTGAGAAAGGGACCAACCCCAAGCCTGCACCCCCGGTAAAGAAGAAGGTAGACACTCCAAAGAAATCGGAGGTGAAATCGACAACGCCATCAGTCAGCGACGAGGAACGGAAGAAAGTGACGTCAAAGACGGCGAAGGCATTCGGGGGCGCCAACGGCATGCGCGACGGCAAGAACAGCGGCACCGGTGCCGGAGGTACCGGTGTTGGTACTGCCGGCGTTGTGAGCGGTCGCGTGTTCAAAGGTTGTCCAAAGCCGACGGTGTCGCTCAATCATACCGTTACAGTCGTTGTGGATGTGGTGATCAATGCCCAGGGCACGGTAATCTCGGCAAAAGCGCATAGAGGAGGAGCCTCGGCGGAAATACGCTCTAAATGCGAGGCCTGCGCCCGTTCCGCCCGCTGGAACGCCAAACCCGACGCCCCCGACGCCAAAGGCACCATAACCTTCACTATCACCCCGAAATAAGAATACACAGAAATAAATTCACGCCGAAATATAATTAAGGCTCTGTTCCTTAAAAATTGTTTACGCAGGGGCGGTGGATTTTCGCGGAAATTCCGCGAGTTGAAGAGGGAGTGTAGCGAGCTACACGACCGATGAGACTCGGCGGAATTTACC
>CABUTY010000349.1 GCA_902494595.1 uncultured Porphyromonadaceae bacterium
GATGTCAATCACGATATTTAGCTTGCCGCGGGCTGATGTGTCGGTCACATCGGCTATACCGTCGATTTTCTTGTCGTCGGCAAGCTCGCAGATGTTTTTCACGAGTTCCGACTTTATCACTCCGTATGGGATTTCCGAAATCACAATGGAGTCGTGCTGGTCAGTCGATTCTATCTCGGCTTTTGCTCTCAGAATAATTCTACCGCGTCCTGTCTCATAAGCGTCGCGTACACCCTTAAGACCGAAAATCTCACCACCCGTAGGGAAGTCGGGAGCCTTGACATATTCCATAAGGCCGTCAAGGTCAATATCGGGATTGTCCACGAGAGCCATAGATGCGTTCAGGGCCTCGGTAAGATTATGAGGCGGCATGTTGGTGGCCATACCTACGGCGATACCTGCGGCACCGTTCACCAGCAGATTCGGTATCTTGGTAGGGAGTACTGACGGTTCAAGAAGCGTATTGTCGAAATTGGGAACAAAGTCCACAGTCTCTTTGTCGAGGTCGCGAAGCATTTCCTCACCCATTCTGGCGAGCTTAACCTCGGTGTAACGCATGGCGGCCGGCGAGTCGCCGTCGATAGAACCGAAGTTGCCCTGTCCGAATACCAACGGATAGCGCAACGACCATTCCTGTGCCATACGCACCATGGTAAGATATATCGACGAGTCGCCATGAGGGTGGTATTTACCCATAACCTCGCCCACTATACGCGCGGATTTCTTAGTGTCTCCCGAAAAAGTATTGTTGAGTTCATTCATGCCGAAGAGCACGCGACGGTGCACCGGCTTGAATCCATCTCTGACATCTGGAAGCGCCCTCGATACGATTACCGACATCGAATAATCGATGTATGCGCTTTTCATCTCCGATTCTATATTAATCGGGATAATCTTGTCGTCTCCTTGCATCTTTATTAAAATATACGAACCGCTTATTTTGGGTTTTTAGGAATTGTCCGGAGTTATTCATAAAAAACAAGCCGGGCAACCCCTTATACAGGGCGGTTCTTAGCTACAAAATTACAAAAAAAATCGCATTCCGCAAAATGAAGCGCACAGCACGTTCTTTCGGCTAAAATAAGGAGTCTGCTGCTTAAACAGTGTTTGCCGAGACGCAATGAAAACGGGATAAATCACTTGACCAGTTCCGTATATAAATGGCGTATGGCTGCAATCGGATGGATGAAAATCATTCGCGGGCCCACATAGCGCATAATGGCACGTATTTCATTCCTTTTATCAGGGGCATAGCAATGTATTCTGCATTTACGGCAACTTGGTTTTGATATGCCATGCGGACAACGGTCAAGGCGACGGAAGGCATAGTCGAGAAGCCGAGCGCACTCTTCGCATAATGACTCCCGGCCTTGCACGGTCTGATGATTCTTCCTACAGTATATCTCAATCATCCCGGCCAATGAGGATTTCTCTCTTTCTATACGATTCATAATTCCTATCTATCGAAGTTGTTTCTACTAATTTACGTTTAATAATAAATCAAAAAAAGTTTCACTTTATGGTAAGATTAGTCGAAACAACTTCGTCTTTTAGAAGACTTCGGGAACGCAAATTTAAGAAACATTAAAGAGAGTGGCAATATACGGTTATACTTTTTTGGCATATGGTTTGTTATTAAAGAAGTCAAACGGATAAAACAAAGAATGAAGCAAGACTATTCGAAATTATTTCGTCCTATTCTTGAATCGTCGCTCAAGGAGGCCCAGCGGCTTGGCTCGTCGGCCATAGTGCCGGAGCATTTCATGCTTGTGGCAGTCAGCGACACTGAAGGATATGGCTACAAGATATTGTCGCAGCTTAGGGTTCCTCTTGCAGAAATCAAGGAGAAACTTGAGGCTGAGCTTATGCGTCATAACGACCCCGGGGAGATAACCACACTGTTCGAACAGCAATACCGCATATCGGTAAATGCAGTAAGGAATCTTCAGCTGGCCACGTCAGAAGCCCGCAAGATGAACGGCAACGTGATAGGCACCGAGCATATCATCATGGCTCTTATTCATGATTCCCGGGCCATGGACAGCGAGTTCCTGAAGCAACTGAAGGAGGATTATCTCAACTTCGACATATCCATACAGGCCATCGGCGATATGCCTGCCGATGTGTTCGGTTCACGCCGTGAGACCTCTGGCGGCGAAGATGAAGATGAGGATGAGAATCCCTTCGGACTGGGAGGAAAGAAAAAGGAAAGCCAGGGCAAAGGTGGCGCCGGGAAAGCCAGCGAGACACCGGCTCTCGACCGCTTCGGTTATGACATGACAAAGGCGGCTGCCGAAGGTCGACTCGATCCTGTGGTGGGACGTGAACATGAGATAGAACGCCTCGCACAGATATTGTCGCGCCGCAAGAAGAACAACCCTGTTCTCATAGGCGAGCCCGGTGTGGGCAAATCGGCCATCGTGGAAGGTCTCTCGCTGCGTATTAACCAGCGAAAGGTGCCCCGCGTGCTTCTCGACAAGAGAGTGATAGGTCTTGATATGGCCGCCATGGTGGCTGGAA
>CABUTY010000350.1 GCA_902494595.1 uncultured Porphyromonadaceae bacterium
CATATTCTGGCCGCCATAGTCGCCGCTGATCTGACGGTTCCATTCCGTGCCGAAGCCGGGGAGACCGCGACGGTTGGGTGCGATGACGATATAGCCGTGGGCGGCCATGATCATGAAGTTCCAGCGATAGCTCCAGAACTGACTTACGGCCTGCTGGGGTCCACCCTGGCAATAGAGTATGGCAGGATATTTCTTATTGGGGTCGAAATCGGGAGGAAGAATCTCCCAGCATGTCATCTGTTTGCCGTCGGTGGTGGGCACCATCACCTTGCGCACGTCGCCAAGCTTGAGTTGCGATAGCAGTTCCTTGTTGATTTCCGTGAGGGGCTTGGCTTCGGGCTCTCCCTTGGTGATAAGATAAATCTCATTGGGCTCCCGCATGGAGTGACGCATGGCAATCGCGGCATTGTCGGCAACGGGGGTTACCGAAGCGTAATCATACTGTCCGGCAGCTATAGTGTCAATGGCACAGGTGTTCACGTCGATGGTGAACACAGGCTCGGTACCCTGGTAGTATCCCGTGAACCATATGGAGGCGCCATTTTTGGCCCATGCAATCTGCTCGGGCCAGTAGTCCCAGTTTTCGGTTAGGTCACGTTTCGACTTGGAAGCCATGTCCATCACCATAAGCCGTTTTTTGTCGCTCTCATACTTGGGAGTAGCCATAGAGAGCCAAGCCAGCTGCTTGCCGTCGGGCGAGAATTTCGGGTCAGTGTTGTAGCCCTGCTCACCATCGGTAAGGTTGACCGTCTTCTTGCTGGCAAGATCATACTGATATAAGTTGGAGTTGGTGGAGAAAGCATACTCCTTGCCGGTGAGTTTTCTGCTCACGTAAACGAGCGACTTGCCGTCGGGAGCCCAGGCGAAGGATTCAGCGCCACCGAAAGGCCGCATAGGACACTCGAAAGGCTCGCCGGCCATGATGTCAGTCTCATCCTTGACACCGTCAGCACTGAAGAGAGCCACGAAGGGATGGGGTATCTGAGTAACCCACTGGTCCCAGTGCTTGTACATAAGATCGTCAACCACACGACCTGTGGTTTTGGGAAGACCCTCGAACAATGCGCTGTCCTTGTTGAAAGCATCTATGGGGGAGGCGTACACCACATGCTGCTCGTCGGGAGAAATCTCGAAGCATTCTATGCCATTCTTTACCGAAGAGAGTCGTTTGGAGCCGGAGCCGTCGGCGTTCATGCTATAAATCTGATAAGCCTCTGTATCCTTGTCGAAGCCCAGATAAGCAATCTTGCCGCCATCGGCAAACCACCGGATATTATTTTCCGACTTGGCTGTCTTTGTGAGTCGCTTCATGTTCTTGCCGTCGGCATCCATGGAGTAGACCTCGGCATTCCCTTTGTTTTCCTCAATGTCCTCATAGGTGAGGGTGAAGATGATTTTCGAACCGTCGGGCGATGGAGTCACCTCCGACACGCGACCGAAGGATTCGAGAACTTCGGGTGTCAACATACCGTCGACAACCTTCACTTCCGGCTTCTCGATGATTTTCTCATCTGAGGCCTTGTCTCCGCAGCCCGTCAGAGCCAGCGGCAACATCATCGCACACATGGTCAATCCTGTTTTGTTCATGGTGTTAATATTTAGATTTATGTTTCTTGGAATTGTTTCTGTTTGAGTACTTATGTGATTCCTGACCCTGCGGTGTATTGCCACGGAATGCCGGGAAGAGTTTGCCTATAAGGTCCTGTCTCTTCATTTTACGTAGTTCGGCGATAATTCCGGCACGTTGGTCGGATTTGTACCAGAAGAAGAACTGCCGCTGCGCCAGCTTCTGTTGCGGAGTCCGCGCCGTGTATACCTTCTCGCCTGTATACGGATGATAGCCGGTATAATAGATTTCCGTAGCTACTGTCATAGGTGTAGGGGTAAAATCCTGCACTTGCTCAAGCTGAAAATCGAGGTCCTTGGTTATGGCAGCCAGCTCAGCCATATCCTCCTCACGACATGTAGGATGCGAGGATATGAAATATGGTATAAGCTGCTGACGCATACCTGCCTCGCTGTTCACCCTGTCGAAGATACGTTTGAAATCGCGGAACAGCGTGAACGAAGGCTTACGCATACCGTTGAGCACAGTGTCGGAAGTATGCTCGGGAGCTACTTTCAGCCGTCCTGACACGTGGCATCTTATCAGTTCTTCCAGATAGCGCCGGTTTGCTTCCCTGACATTGTTGTCGGGATTGTAGGCCATGGCAAGGTCATACCGTACGCCACTGCCTATGAATGATTTCTTGACGCCGGCCACCTTGTCGGCAGCCCTGTAAATATCGAGAATCGGCCTATGGTCATTGTCAAGGTTGGAACACGGCTTTGGATGCAGGCATGAAGGTCGCGAGCATTTACGGCACAGCGTCATGTCGCGCCCATGCATACCGTACATGTTGGCCGAAGGACCGCCCAAATCCGAGATATACCCCTTGAAGTCAGGCATTTCTGTAATGCACTTCACCTCGCGGAGTATCGACTCCCTGGAACGGGAAGATATGAATTTACCCTGATG
>CABUTY010000351.1 GCA_902494595.1 uncultured Porphyromonadaceae bacterium
GTGGCGCTGAAGAATATCGAGGTCGGCAGCAGAAGGCCTACCGCAGCCATACTTATGCCCAACAGCAGCTGCATTCCCAACACCCATGACCGCTTAGTCTTGAACAAATCTACAAACGGACTCCAGAATGGCTTTATCACCCACGGCAGATAGAGCCAGCCAGTATAGAAGGCCATGCTCTTCAGGTCTACTCCCATATTGGTGTACATAAGTACGGTCAAGGTATTTACCGCGAAGTAGGGTAGACCTTCTGCCACATACAGCGTCGGTATCCATGACCAGGGCGATTTATTCATAAATTTTCAGCAATTTGGTGTTTGGGTAATAAAAGTTGAGAATGTCGGTGAATGATTTGCCGTTCAAGGCCATACGTGCTGCGCCTGTCTGACATAGGCCCACACCGTGGCCCCAGCCGCGACCCGCAAAGTAAAAAATATTTCCCTCCCGGCTGATTTCGAATGCCGAGCTGAAGAGGCATGGCTTGCCGAGGAGACGTCTCACGGCCAGCTCTTTGCCTACGTCGATGCTGCCCTGGTCGCCCGTCACACGCAACAGCGATATGCGGCCCGAAGGCCCGCGCCGCAGCGCCGTGAGGCTACAGACATCCCCGATATCCTTATGGTATATCTTTGCCAGGCGTTCCCTGATTTCGCCGGCGTCGATAGAAGCTGTCCAGCTGTCGAGCATTGCCGTGGACCGGTCGTAATCCTTGAATACCTGCCTCGCGAACTCCTCCTTGTCATCCTCCGGCATGTCGGCACACGAACACCAGTGGTCGGGCTGCGCAGGTAGATATTCATAATCGGTATCCTCCCAGCATGTGGAGAAGAGCTCTGTATGACCGCCGCACGATTTGGAATAGCGTGCGTCGGCTATTTCTCCATGCGCATCCACAATTACCAGGCCTCTGGTATCGGCCACGGCGCGTGCCGCTTTGTTGTCGTCGGCTGTCGCGGGCACTCCCTGATAACGCTGGCAGCAGTCGTCGCTGCATACGTCGCAGTCGTCATGTCGGCGTCCCATGCCGGCGAGTGCCCAGCTACGTGCTATCACTGCATGAGCCTTAAGAAACTCCACAGGCGCCGACGGATTCATCTCGCTCCCGTTGACGCACATCAGATAGCGTTCCAGCGGCAGAAGGTTGTAAAGAGTCTTGCTGTCGCGGTCCACCTCGAAAGAGCCTTCGAGAAGGGTGCCGATCTGCCGCGACCAGTGGAATCCCACGCCTATGGCCTGGTTCTCCAGAGCCATCATGGCTCCCTGTTCCAGTGGCCGGTAGACCACCATACGGCCTCGCGACGTTATCTCGTACATACCCCGGGGACTCAGCAACGGTGCCCCGGTCGTATATATCCGAACCCTTATCTCCGGTTCCCTGTCGTGATTCGTCATCAGATGTAGAGCGTCAAATACCGAAATAATGCCGTGTATCCTCGGGAATTGCGTCGGCGAAAGCCACTTCCGAATATATCTGCCGCACGGTCGGGGCGTCAAGACGGTTGAAATCTTCGGCGCGTGGCGTAATCATAAGTCCCGTCATGTCGATGGCTCCCGGTGCAACCATGATTTTGTCGGGCTCTTCGGCAAAATAATGATGCGGGCGGTGGCTACGACGCGGCACTATCACGGCTCTCAGATAACCGTCGGATCCCATCCAGAAGAATACGTTGACAAGTCCCGGGTCATGATTCCCTTGGGCATCGATGCCGAAAGCTCCCGGAATGCGCATCAGTGTATGGGCCCCCTCCATATCGGGAGTGATCACGGCGCTTATGAAATGGAACGGCAGGTCAAGGCCGAAGTCCTCTGAACTCATGAAACCATGGCGCGAAGATGGATGATTCTCTTCGGCGAGGGCGAGAAGGGGGAGTTCCGATTTAAGCACGCATTGTAGATGGAGATGGTCGGGCGCGGAAGCGCCGCCTCTGGCGCCGTTGAAGAAAACGGCAAGGTCCGGGGCCGCCTCTGCCATAGCCGCCATCTCGAAGGGAGGAGCATCCTGTGGCCGGTGCTCACGCGATATCACCGTGAAGTGGATAGGCAGTATCGGGAAAGGATTCACGCAAAGATCCCAGCCTGGCATCCATTCGGCGCACAGTTGCTCGGCGGGGCGGTTGGCGGCGCACAGAAAACAGGGACGTGCCGCTATGCCCTGTGCCGAAGTGTCGGCAGCTGTGGATACGATACGCGCCGGGTTCAGCTGCAGTGCCATCGGGAGCGCTCCCATGTCGAGAGGCTTGCGCTGCGTCTTCCCCAGGTCGCGGTATCGCCGCGCCGCATCGGGCCACAGTTCCAGCTGGTGCTCCACAAGTGTGTTGACGGTCTCGAGGTTAAGGCGCGCGGGGGCCGCGCCAAACGGGGCGTTACTCTTCATTGCTGTCGTTTTCGCGTATGCGGGCCATCAGCTCCACAGAGCGCAGGAAATCCTTATATTCATTGTTGGCATTGGTGCGTTCTATGCTCAGAGCGGCATCCGAGTTCCCTTCCCAGCGGCGGCA
>CABUTY010000352.1 GCA_902494595.1 uncultured Porphyromonadaceae bacterium
ACCGCATCGAAACTCGTCCAGCCCAACGGCTTGTCGACCACTATCACTTCCCCACTGATAAAATCCATGGCTGTTATCTTTTGCTTACAACAGTCGTCATTGCCACAGCAGGCATACCACACCCATCGCCACGCAGTATACGGCAAACCACCACAGCTTACCTTTCCTGACTATGTTGAGCATCCATGCGCATGCGGCGCATCCCACAATAAAGGAGGCCGCGAACCCTACCACCAGACATGTAAGGCTTGTCTGTCCATGATAGTCGGGGCTTACCATATCCTTGACATCGAGGAGCATCTCGCCGAGCACCGGTATTATCACCATGAGGAACGAGAAGCTTGCCACCTTCTCGCGCTTGTCGCCGAGGATAATACCTGTAGCGATTGTAGTGCCGCTGCGGCTCAGACCCGGCAGCACGGCCACAGCCTGCGCCACCCCTATCACAAAAGCGTCGAGCCATGAAATGTCGCGGCCCGCCGACGCCGCCCGCAGACTGAGCGTCTGTGCCGCCGCACGCTTCTCGCGCAACATGCTCAGATGCGCGAAGAGCAGCAACGCCGCCGTCACAAGCAGACATATGCCCACTATCGTCAGCCCGTCGCTGAAAATACGCTCCACATCATCCTTGAAGCAGAAGCCTACTATAGCCACAGGAATGCAGCTCAACAGTATCTTGCACACGTAGAAGAAGTTGGAGTCCATGCGGAATGTGAAGAAGCTGCGGCAGAGGTCACGGAACATGGGCCAGAGCACCACTATCGTGCTGCATACCGTGGCGGCATGAACCACCACATTGAACTGCAGGTTCTCGTCGGCGGGAAGGTCCACACCCAATATCTCCTTGAAAATCTCGAGGTGCCCGCTGGAACTGACGGGCAGATACTCGGTAAGACCCTGGACGATTCCCAGAATCAGCGCGTCAAGCCATTCCATGGTCAGTTCTCTTTATGTGGAGCATCTTCAATATTCCGCTCATTCCGGTTTTCCGATCCGCGAGGCGTCCATATTATGGCGAAAGCCATGAGTAGGAAACCGAGGAACGCCAGCGTGGGGCCCACCACGATGCGGCGGGTGCTGAAGATGTCGGGATTGAAACCATTGCCGGCACCGCCGCCGCTCATCAGCAGGAAACCTAGGATTATAAGCGCCACGCAGCCCCCCATCATCCAGAAATTCACTTTGGTGAAGGGGCGCATGTCGGCCTTCTCTTTCACGATATCCCCCTTGGGACCTTTGTTTACAGACTGCCCCTTGTCGAGCACACTCCGTTTTTTTATGTCTTTAGCCATTTTTGTAACGTCATTTGAATAATTCGTCATAATCCTTGCGGAGGTAATGCGAGGCGGCTATGAAAGCGGCCAGAGAACACATGACCATACCGGCAAGGACCATGCCGGCGGCTACCACGGCATACGTGGACCATGGTATATAGCGAGCCACATCATCGAGACCTCCCTGGCGTGCACCCCACAAGGCCAGGGCCGTGATTCCGGCAGCCAGCAACCCGGCCACAAGACCGCCAAGCATGTTGGACCACACTATGGGACGGCGCACAAAGCCGTCGGTGGCGCCCACGAGCTGCATGGTGTGTATGGTGAAGCGTCTCGAATATATGGCGAGATGCACCGTATTGGTGATCAATACAAGAGATATCAGAATCATCACGAGCGCCACGATGCCCAGAATCAGAGTGATACGGGTAAGATTCTGCTGCATGCTGTCGACCATGCTGTCGTCGGGCGCCGACACCGACGCCACCAGCGGACTGCCCTCCAGACTCTTCTTAATTCCGGCGAGACTCTGCTTCGACGAATATTGTGAACGCACCGTGAACGCCACCTCTGGACTCAGCGGGTTTACGCCGAAGAGCTCCACGAGGTCTTCGCCCGTGTCGCGGGTCCATATCCTCATGGCCTCGTCGCGGCTGATGAACTTCACAGTGCCGGCATATGGCGCCTTGCCTATGCTGTCGGCGAGAGCCTTGCCCTGCGCGTCTGTGACACTGTCGCCCAAAATCACGTTAAGCTCCAGCTGCTCCTGCAGCCGGCGCGTCTCGTTGCGGGCACTCGTCCATACCATCGCTATCAGACCCACCAGTATCAGCACCAGCGTCACCGACACTATCGTAGTGAAATGGGAGGCCCAGAACGATATCTTTATCTCCTTATTATTATTGTGTTTCATTATCCACCGCAAAATTAATACATCAATACCCCCCTTGTCAAGTTTTCAGCCGATTTTTTGTTAAATTTGCACTTCAATACCCTTTTATGGCCTGAAAAGACCCTTAAAAAGCCGTATTCCAGATGGATAAAGAGGGTAATGCAGTTCCGGTTTCGTTCTGTGATTCTAAATAAGGCTCTGTTCCTTAAAAATTGTTCACGCAGGGGTCGCAGGCTTTAGACGATTTTCTCCATGCAGGTGAGGGAACATAGCGGGCTATGTGACTGAACCAAAGGGTGAAAAGCGTCAA
>CABUTY010000353.1 GCA_902494595.1 uncultured Porphyromonadaceae bacterium
AATGGCCTGACTCCTTTTTCGCCAACTGGTGCCGATACAGGAGTTATGCCCTGAGCAGCTACATACTCGATATGAAGAATGACTGGAACAGACTGATAGCCTCCCAGGAGAAACTGCTCAAGAAATCGCCCACAGCCGACAACAAGGCTCTTCTGGCCATGATGCGCATACAGCAGATTATAGGCCGTACCATAAGACAGTCGTACAACGACCCCGACGACGTGAAGAGAGTCTTCGACATCGACCGCCAGGCCCTCGAGGCTTTCCCCCTCGACAGCTCCGACACGTCGCTGCTACGCGCCGAACTTTACTATGAGCTCGCCGAAGTCAAAAGCCTCTTTGCCAATGACCAGTCTGCAGAGATTTATTTTACCCTCTCCGGCTCCGACATCCACCCCGAATACCTCCGCACCGGATTATTCGGCATTCCTGCCCTCTACGGCAAAGCAGCCGAAATAGCCTTGCACTCCCTGACGGAAGGTCACCCATTTGTAAGAATTATCAATTCATCGGGTAATCAGTTCCGCCTCAACAACACTGTCTCGGAGCAAGCCATGGCCACCTCCAAAAAGGAATACGACTATATCCGCCAGTATTATCCGCTGAACTCCTTTGAGATTGCCGTATCGCGCGTGGTGAGGTGTCTCGACTCGATGCGTCAGGGAGTCCCCACGGCCGACGACCTCTTCCTCGCTGACGATATGGACCTTATGGAGAGCGTGCTCGGCATCTCGAACCCAATGTATCTGCAATATCTTCTGCAGGCAACCGCCGCCCGCATCCTGGCTGTCCCCGACGACTCGGAATGGACCGACCGTCTGCACAAGGCTCTCAAAACCGCAGGTCTTGATGAAACGTCGCCATTGACGCTCCTTTACGACGGCTATCTGATAGGCAATCAGTTTCAGACAAATCCCGAGAAGGCACGCGAATTGATGACGGCCCATATGGAAAAATACCGCCGGCACCATACCCCCGACTTGCTTTCCGTGACTGCCGGAAACGCCATAAAGGATTTCTACCTCTATTACCTCAACAACACAACGACGGCGCTGGAGGTGTCGGCGACAGTCAAGGAGGACCTCTCCAGAATTTATGGCCGCAAGGTATGGCAGTCGCCATATTGCTGGAGCCTCGACCTGGAACGCATAAGCATGCTCCTCGAAGGGCATCCCGAACAGATTGACTCCCTCTACGGCCCCTCGCTCCGCATTCTCGACTTGCAGAAAGATTACCCGGAGCGCAAGTTCCTGCGGTTCAACGTGTTGCGGTCGTGGGCCAACGCCAAGATAAATGCCGGCGACCCGGAAGGGGCGGCTGAGGTCATGAAGGAGTGCTGCGAGGCAGCCAAATGCTGGAAAGAGTCGGAAGTAAACACTCTTGCCGACTATGCCACAGTGCTGATGAATTTAGGTGCTCCGGCATCCACTGCTGACAGTCTCATAGCTCGTGCCCGGCATATCATAAATTCCACTCCGGAGGGTACCGTGTCGAGCATCTCTTTCTCTCCCCTGATCACCTACTACATGAACCGTGGCGACTGGGAAAGCGCCCTCGACATGGCGCAGCGTCAGCTTGAGGTCTACGACATGCAGTATGGCGACGCATATACCAACGACCATATCACCATGCGCTCCATTTACGCCGACATCCTCGACCGCCTCAACCGTAAAAACGAGGCCTCGCGGGTGCGCGCCGAAAATAATGAAATGACTTCCCGGCAGTTCAAAGTGAGCCCTTCGCCTCAGATGCTCGATGTGCTATGGAATGATTATTATCAGACCCGCAACAACAACATTTACGACTATGTGCCCATTATGGGTAAAATCCAGGACATCATACAGAAGACTATGCTCCTTGTAGAGTATTCCGGCACGTCTCCACAATTCATGTACTCATACATGATACGCGCCCTGGCCGAAATCGTATATGTCCCATCCTATTGCTGGGCCCAGATGTTGAACGAATTTGAGAACGTTCCCGAACAATACAAGGAACAGTATGAGACAATCATCGACAATGTCAATAAGGCATTCAGCATGTATGTGCCATGGCTCGAACAGCTTGTGGAGGGATTCAAGACATATGACCCAAACTACCGCGTCAACGCCGACTATAACAATGCCCTGCATCATCTGTCGGCTTATTACAACTTTGTAAAGGACGACATTGACAAGGCTATAACCCTCAACAGGGAGATTTACGACAACAGGACATTTCCGGAGGACAAGTATTCGTCGGCAGCCGACCTGATGTTTCTCAACCGCAACGCGGGGAATATGGATGAGGCCCGCAGATATGCCGACATATGCGAGGAGCTGTTGCCCGCATGTCATGCCACGATAGAAGATGGCCTCAAGTCGAATCTCCGTGGGTTCCGCATCGACGACCTTGTCAGCCGTGGCGAGTACGCCGCCGCTCTCCCTTATGCCCGCGAGGAATATGCCGAGGTCAAAAGGGTGCTCGATGGC
>CABUTY010000354.1 GCA_902494595.1 uncultured Porphyromonadaceae bacterium
CAACGCCTGTGTGGGAATAATCTGACGTTCCTCGGGAGCATACCAGGCAGCCCCAAGGGCACGGCCACGCGGAACGATTGTTACCTTTACCAGCGGATTGCCGTACTGTATCATCCATGTCACCGTGGCATGTCCCGCCTCATGGGTGGCTATCGCCTTCTTCTCATCATCGGTGATGATGCGGCTCTTTTTCTCCAGACCGCCCACTATTCGGTCGATTGCCGCCATGAAGTCGTCCCAGTCGACCGACTTCTTGTTGTTGCGGGCGGCAATCAGGGCAGCCTCGTTGCATACGTTGGCGATATCGGCGCCGGAGAAGCCCTGCGTCTGACGGGCAAGCTGCTCCACATCAAGCTTCGAATTGACCTTTATGTTGCGCAGGTGCACCTTGAAGATGGCCTCACGGTCGGAAAGCTCGGGGAGGTCCACATATATCTGGCGATCGAAACGTCCCGGACGCAGGAGTGCTTTGTCGAGCATGTCGGCGCGGTTGGTGGCCGCAAGGCATATCACTCCGTTGTTCGACTGGAAGCCGTCCATTTCGGTAAGCATCTGGTTGAGGGTGTTCTCCCTTTCATCGTTGCTGCCCATGTTGGGGTTACGGCCACGGGCGCGCCCCACAGCGTCGATCTCGTCGATGAACACGATGCAGGGAGCCTTCTCCTTGGCCTGCTTGAAGAGGTCGCGCACACGAGCGGCACCTACGCCCACGAACATCTCCACGAAGTCGGAACCCGACATGGAGAGGAAGGGCACGCTTGCCTCGCCGGCCACGGCCTTGGCCAGCAGTGTCTTGCCCGTTCCCGGAGGGCCTACCAGTAGTGCACCTTTGGGTATCTTGGCGCCCAGGTCAGTATAGCGCTGTGGATTCTTGAGAAACTCCACAATTTCCTCTATCTCTACCTTGGCTTCCGAGAGGCCGGCCACATCCTCGAAGGTGACGTTGGTGCCGTTGTCTTTGTCGAAGACCATGGCCTTTGACTTGCCGACGTTGAAGATTCCGCCGCCCCCGGCGCCGCTGCTCATCCGCCGCGACATGTAGAGCATGAAGCCCACTATAAGTATCAGTGGCCCGAAGTACCAGAAGAACTTCATCAGGTCGGAACCCTTTTCGTACACCACCTTTATCTCCGGTTTGCCGCCGGCTGCCAGCTGGGTGTTCCACGCATCTATCTTGTCCTGTATTTTGTCGGACGAGGGGATTGTGGTAATGAGTTTTTTCTCGCCGGAGAATGTCGGCGACATGTCGAACTTCTGGTTTTTGGCGCCTTGCTGGGTCAGAATACCTTCGGCGGTACCGTTGGAGGCCATTACGGCTATCTTGTCGAAGTCGCCGGCGAGCGCCGCCTTCTCGAAGTCGCTCCAGTCGGTCTCCTTGCTTTGGCTGCCATCCTGAAAATAGTATAGCGCCAACAGCGACAATATGATGAGGGCGTACATCCAGTACATGTTGAAGAGAGGCCTTCTGCTGGAGCCGCCTTTTCCTTTCTTGGGAGCTGGGAATAAGTTCATGGGGGGATATGTTAGTCAATGTCTGGCAATACCTCAATGGAGGCGTCGCTCCAGAGGTCTTCGAGATTATAGAGGTCGTGGGTCTCGGGAAGGAACACATGAACCATCACGGAGCCATAGTCCACGACCACCCACTGCGAATTGCGGGTCCCATCGATGTTATAAGGCTTGATGCCTGTGGCTTCCCTGACTTTGTCGACGATATTGTCGGCAATCGACCCCACCTGGGTTGTCGACTTGCCCTGGCATATCACGAAGCGGGAAGCCGGTGCCGTTTCCAGTGTGTCGAGGTCGATCACTGTGATGTCTTTACCTTTCAAGTCGCGCACCGCTTCAACGACTATGTCGCTGAGCGTGGCAGCATCCGCCTTTTTGCCGGTAGTTGTTATTTGTGTATTTTCTATCTGCATGTATGTTAATTGTTTCCGGGACAATGGCTCTGTCGGCAGTGGAATCCGGCGGCCGCCCCGTTGGGAGTTTATTTTATATAACAAAAGTCACGCCAATATGGCTCAGGAACTTTGTTCAAAGACAAACTTGGCGCAAAGTTACGAAAAAATAAATACATATCGGGGAGAGCGGATATGAAAATACACTGTTTACTGAAGTATTAACCTTGATTAACAACTACTTATCTATAAACCAGGCTCTTGAACGGAATAGAGCAAACAGCACAGGGATACCGTCGCGGCATCCCTGTGCATGGATATATATTGTAGGTCTAATTTGTAGATCCGTTATTTTACTGGTTCGAGCTTGACGGTGAAGTGCCTCATAAGCTCGGCTTCCCAGGTTATTCTTACGCCGTGGTTTATTGACTCCCGGCGGTCGTAAACGTTCTTGAGGGCGGCGGCAATCACGCGGATGTGGTTGTCGGTGTAAACCCTGCGGGGGATTGCGAGGCGCACGAAGTCGTTGCCGCCGAAGCGGTTTTCGCGTGTCACGGGGTCA
>CABUTY010000355.1 GCA_902494595.1 uncultured Porphyromonadaceae bacterium
CCGCCGCTACTGCCCAAAG
Organism: uncultured Porphyromonadaceae bacterium; assembly: GCA_902494595.1. Classification (GTDB taxonomy): domain Bacteria; phylum Bacteroidota; class Bacteroidia; order Bacteroidales; family Muribaculaceae; genus Lepagella. Next base: position 20 of record CABUTY010000355.1, read on the forward strand.
GCTGATTGGGTGCTTTGCCCAGAGGCACATAACCTGCCGGGGCCTTGCCGATCAGCACGACATCGAATTTTTCCGCACTGACGGTACCGCCGCCCGGGAGCATCAGAATATCTTTCCACAGGGTTACGTGTTCACCGGCATTGAGGATCGATTTGCCCGCACCGACCTGGTAACCGTCTGCCGCGGTCGGTTCCGTCGTCCGGAACGCTCCTTTGGTATAGAGCACAGCCGTTTCACGCTTCGGCGAGGCGTAGGTTACCGTACCGTCGGGACGCAGGCTGATCCCGGAGCGACGAATCCGGAAACTGGCCTCGGGAGCGGTAAAGCTCACCTGGTCGTTGCCATTGGCATGCTGGTCGATTCGAACGCGCATCAGGCTCACGGCACGCGTCAGATTGAAAACGGGCAGCGTGTTATTTTGATCCGCAACCACGGCAATATTCGGCTGCTTGGCCAGGAATATCTCCGCGGGTTCCGAATAGCCCGTAGAATTAGCCTCCGGATCGGGATGGGCAACGTCATAGGTCGGCTTGTCCGTTGCGTAAGCGGGATTCACCACCAGGTCCACATATCGCTGACGATAACGCAGCTCGGGGTCGGTGAAAGCATCATAAGCCACGCCATCCTTCATCTTGACTATAGGGAGCGGTCTGAGGCTCTTGCTGAGCACCGTAAGCGTGCGTGCATGCACTGATATCTCTCCCGTCTTCGTGCGGAACACCTCGCCGGTGATGCCCACGAAGTCGCCTATGTCGAGCAACTTCTTGAATACCGTGTTGTAAAGCTCCTTGTCGTCGCCCGGACATATGTCGTCGCGGCTCACATATACCTGTATGCGGCCGTCGCTGTCCTGAAGCTCCATAAACGAAGCCTTGCCCATGATGCGGCGGCTCATCACCCTGCCGGCGATGCTTACTTCTCGCACCTCTCCTTCGTCGCTGAAATTCTCTTTAATCTCCTGACTGTGGCCCGTAACGGGGAATTCGGCTGCCGGATACGGGTCGATACCCATGTCGCGCAACGCCTGCATGCTCCGGCGCCTTACTATCTCTTGCTCGCTTAGTTCACGATTTGCCATTATCTTGTTCTTGTCTGCGTTTGTCAAAAATAAATCGAGTCGGGCTGTGCGGGAGCCGCGACGTTCACATCCGTCTCAAGAGTGGGGTCGAAGCTTTCGTCTATATCCACCATATCGGGTTCGGTAAGCTCCTGGAGGGTGTCGACGGGTGGCACTTCCTCCTTGGGCGTCTGGTAGGTAAAGATAGGCTCTTCATATACAGTGTCCTTCATGGCGTCTGTATCCATAGCTTCTTCGGTACCGGGATCGGGACGCAGTATCTCGCTGTTGAGCGTGGTGGTCATCATCAGCAGTCCGAACACGAAGAAGAGAATACATGCACCCATCAGAAGCACATCTATGGCGAGGAATTTTCTGTTGCGGCTCTCGGGAGCCGGCCCGCTGATGCCTCGTGTCACAAGCGCCGCGAATGGAGGCACCGACAGCAACAGCCATAACGTACCCACTATTTTCAGACTGAGGAAACCCACGTCAGGGCCGGCAAGACCCACAAGCCCCATCAGAAGGCCTGCCACGCCTAAGGTCACGACAAACCATCCTACAAGCGACATCACCAGCGAATGAGGACTCTCCCCGCCCCGGAAATTCACATAATTGTCTATCCATGGCTTGATGAAATAACTCTCAAACCATCCTTCGTACACGTGCCGGGGATTATAGATTCTCTTGATACTCATTTACTATTCAACGTAAATTAGCCGAAACAGCCTCAACATTGAATTGAGCGCGAAAGAACATCTCCCGCGCTATTCCGATGGCACAAATTTACCGCTTTTTTCCGAATTACACAACTTTAGACCTTGCTCCTTATTCCAGCGAGAAGCTGATATTGACTTCCGCCGGAGCATCCACGGGGGAACCATTCTGATCGGCAGGCTGCCATTTGGGCATATTCTTCACCAGCCGTATGGCCTCGCTTTCCAGGTCCGGATCTATCATCCGCTTGATCTTTATATTGCCGATAGAGCCGTCGGCCTTGACTGTGAACGTCACCGGAACCACGCCCTCTATGCCGCAGTCCTTGGCTGCCTGGGGGTAAACCATATTGCTCTTGATATACTCATCCATAGCCTCTTTCCCACCGGGATATTCCGGAACATCCCCGGCAAAAGCCGCCATCGAGAACCCCAGCGCAACCAGCGCTGTCATTATTATCTTCTTCATAATCACTTCCTTTTCTTTCTATGACTCCCCAACCCTCCTACGGTTTAAGACCCCTGATAATGTTGATTTTGATTTTGAATCAGCTGCCGCTTTCATCTATTCGACGGAAGACCTCCTTCTTTTTTTGACGGGAGAACGGGAGAACAGGAGAGTCGGGTACTCTTTGTTTTGACGGGAGAACGGGAGAACAGGAGGGTCAG
>CABUTY010000356.1 GCA_902494595.1 uncultured Porphyromonadaceae bacterium
ATCTCGGCGGAACGGATGCGCAGTGCGGAATGGCCGCAAAGTTCGTAGACCTCGCTGCCCGGCGCCGCCGTCACAAGGCTTACAATGAGGGAATCCCGCTTCTGACCCGTGGCTTGTGCCACTGCCAGAAGCAGGATTGTGACGAGTACTGTAAATATTCTTTTGATACTCACATTAATATTCACAGTTGTTGGGGAATCGCGGGAAGGGGATTACGTCGCGGATGTTCTGCATGCCGGTCACGAAGAGCACGAGGCGTTCGAAACCGAGGCCGAAGCCCGAATGGGGCACCGTGCCGTAACGGCGAGTGTCGAGGTACCATTCCATGCCCGTGAGGCCCAGTTCCTGAATGCGGCCGTTGAGCTTGTCGAAGTCCTCCTCACGCTGCGAACCGCCGATAATCTCCCCGATTTTCGGGAAGAGTACATCCATGGCACGCACTGTCTTGCCATCCTCGTTGAGCTTCATATAGAAGGCCTTTATCTCCTTGGGATAATCGGTGAGTATCACCGGACGCTTGAAATGTTCCTCCACAAGGTAGCGTTCATGCTCCGAGGCGAGGTCTACACCCCAATATACCGGGAATTCGAACTTCTTGCCGCTCTCTTCGAGAATCTTGATGCCCTCGGTGTAGGGCAGGCGCACGAAGTCGTTCTTCAGCACGAAGTCAAGGCGCTCGGGAAGCTCCTTGTCGAAATGCTCGGCCAGGAAGGCTATGTCGTCGGCGCAGTGCTCCATGGCGTAGCCTATGCAGTATTTGATGAACTCCTCGGCCAGGTCCATGTTGTCTTCTATCTCATAGAAGGCCATTTCGGGTTCTATCATCCAGAACTCGGAGAGGTGACGCGGGGTGTTGGAGTTCTCGGCGCGGAACGTGGGGCCGAAGGTGTATATACACCCCAGGGCTGTGGCTCCGAGCTCTCCTTCGAGCTGTCCCGACACGGTCAGCGACGCCATCTTGCCGAAGAAGTCGGCGCTGTAGTCCACTTTGCCATCCTCCGTGAGGGGAAGGTTGTCGAGGGGAAGCGTGGTCACCTGAAACTGAGCGCCGGCACCTTCACAGTCGGAGGCCGTGATCAGCGGGGTGTGGAAGTAGTAGAAGCCCTTGTCGTTGAAGAACTTATGGACGGCGAAAGCGAGGGCGTGGCGTATGCGCAGCACGGCGCCGAAGGTGTTGGTGCGTGGACGCAGATGTGCCTTCTCACGCAGAAACTCCAGCGTGTGCCCTTTCTTCTGCAGCGGGTAGGTCTCGGCCGGTGCCGTGCCGTAAAGCTCGAAATCGTCGGCCTGTACCTCCACGCTCTGTCCTTTGCCGGCCGACGCCACCAGCAGCCCCTGCACATGCAGCGAACTTCCCGTGGTGACCTGCTTAAGCTGCTCCTCCGATATCTTCGACAGGTCGAAGACTATCTGGAGGTTCTTGATGGTGGAGCCGTCGTTGAGGGCCACGAACTGTACGTTCTTGTTGCCGCGACGGGTGCGCACCCATCCCTTGACGTCTACCTTGCTCCCCTCATGTTCAGAGGGATGCGTCAGCAGCTCTTTTATGGTTGTTCTGCGAATCTTTTCCATTATTCAAAAGCTCCCTGGCGGAGAATGTTGACTTCCTCCTGGGTGAGGTAGCGCCAGCGACCCCGGGGAAGGTTTTTCTTTGTAAGACCTGCGAAGTATACGCGGTCGAGTTTTGTTACGCGGTATCCGAGGTGTTCGAAGATACGGCGCACGATACGGTTGCGGCCCGAGTGTATCTCGATACCGGCCTGGTTGCGTTCGTCGCTCACGTAGCTTACAGCATCGGCATGAATCTCGCCGTCGTCAAGCTCTATGCCGTCGGCTATGCGCTGCATGTCCTCCTCGCTGATGTCGCGGTCTGTCCATACGTGGTAGATTTTCTTCTTGACGTATTTGGGGTGCGTGAGCTTGGAGGCCAGGTCGCCGTCGTTGGTGAGCAGAAGCACGCCCGTGGTGTTGCGGTCAAGGCGTCCCACAGGGTAGATACGCTCCTTGCATGCCGTGCGTACGAGGTCGAGCACCGTGGTGCGTCCGTTAGGATCGTCGCTCGTCGTGACGCAGTCCTTAGGCTTGTTAAGAAGTACGTAGCATTTGCGCTCCGGCGTCACTACCTTCTCGTCGAACTCCACGACATCGTTGCGTGTCACCTTGGTACCAAGCTCCGTCACTACATTGCCGTTGACCTTTACCTTGCCGTTCTGGATATATTCGTCGGCTTCGCGACGCGAGCACAGGCCGGCGTTGGCCATATATTTGTTGAGGCGTATCTCTGCATTCGGGTCGATATCCTCGAGTACGTAGTCTATCTGTTTGGGGCGGGGTGTGAACTGGCGTTTCTGGAAGCCGCCCTGCTGGTTGTTGTTTCTGTTCTGGTAACCGCCGCGGTAACCCTGCTGGTTGTTGTTGCGGTTCTGGTAGCCGCCCTGCTGACGGTTCTGATAACCGCC
>CABUTY010000357.1 GCA_902494595.1 uncultured Porphyromonadaceae bacterium
AAAACTTGGTCTTTTTGGCCATTCCGGCATTGTCAGTCAGTCGCATATGCCTATATGCTCCTTCCTTCCGCAGCCGGACTGTCTCAAAAATCCCTGCGTTTTATATGTTCATTAATTTTCAGCAACTACTTATTTTACAATGTCAAGAAGGTCCACTTTGAAGATCAGGTCTTCATTAGGTCCGATATTGGCATCGGGAGCGCCCATCTCGCCATAAGCCAGATTACCCGGGATATAGAAGATGTAAGAGCTTCCGGGCGTCATGAGCTGCACGCCCTCGGTCCAGCCGGCGATAACGCGGTTGAGAGGGAAAGTGGCAGGCTCGCCGCGCTGATAGCTCGAGTCGAATACGTAGCCTGTGGTGAGGCGTCCCTCATAGTTGACGGTCACCTGGTCGGTGGCTGTGGGGTGGGCGCCCGTACCCTCTTTGAGCACAAGATATTTCAGACCCGAAGCGGTCACGGCATATGTGGAGTCGGTGGCCGTCTCCGACTTTTTGTCGGGGTTGTCGAATATTTTGGCGAGGGAGTCACGTTCAGCCACGGGCACCTCGGCCACTTCCACTTCAGCGGTATCCGTTGCCGTGTCGGAATTGGCGGCGGCAGTCTTCCCCTTGCAGGAGGCCATGCTTACGATACCGGCGCCTATCAGCAGACCCATGGCTATGATATTGAGCTTCTTCATGCCTTCTTGTTGACTTTAATCAGTTCCACATCGAAAATCAGGGTGGAGTGGGGAGGAATAGCTCCCGGCACGCCCTGAGGACCGTAAGCGAGGTCGCTGGGGATGAAGAAGGTATATTTGGCGCCCTCTTTCATGAGCTGTACACCCTCGGTCCATCCGGGAATCACGCGGTTGAGGGGGAATGTGGCGGGTTCGCCACGGTTGACGGAGCTGTCGAACACCTGACCGCTGACGAGCTTGCCGGTGTAGTGTACGGTTACTTCATCCTCGGCGGTAGGCTGTGCGCCGGTACCCTCTTTGACCACGACGTACTGCAGGCCGCTGGCCGTGGTCTTCACATTCTCTTTCTTGCCGTTGTCGGCGAGGAACTGCTCGCCTTCGGCGCGGGCTGCTGCCTCGGCTTTCTTCTGAAGATCTTCCAGATATTCGTTGATGAGCTTCTGGGCCTCTTCCACAGGTACTGCCGGCTCTGTGCCTGCGTATACTGATTTGATGGCCTCCATGTATGTGTCGAGATCAAGATCCCTGACACCCATGCCCTGAAGCTGACGTCCCATCGCCAGTCCCCAGGAATAACTAAGTTTGTCCATATTCATTTCTATCGTTAAGGAGACTCCTCGGAGCCTCAAGGGTTATTAAAGATATAACAAACGGGAGAGACAAGAGTTGCCGGTCAGCGAGTGGCGGTGATGTGGAAGCATCCGCCTTTTCTTTCGAAAATCACGAGGCAACGGTTGTCGTTTCGCATGTCGCGCAGCACCTCGGCGAGCAGGTTCTTGAGGTCTTCCTCATGAATGGTGCGGCTCGGGTCGGTGTTGTGGAAGCGCGTGTAGCTTATGTCGAAGGTAGTGCCGAACTGATGGGTGCTGGAATCGACGGCATTCCTGTTGACACGGCGCAGCCGCTTCACGGTGTAGGGTGTGCGCAGCAGACTCGTCACCAGAATACGGTAGGAGTCGGCGCCACGGCTTGCCAGCGAATCGATGAAGTTGGCGCCTATGTCGCGAAGACACCGCTCCGCTTCCGGAACAAGATAGGGAAACGAATGTTTCAGCGTGTCGACGGTATAATATTCGTTGCTGACCACCTTCACAATGGGGCGAGAGGTGAAATAGGCGGTTCCCACTTCGCGTATCGGCTGCATGCCCAGTCGCTCCGCGGCGGCATACTGGTATTTGTTGGAGTCGTTGAAGAACTCCTTGAGGTTGCCACGGAAATATATGGCTATCCGGTCATGGTTGCGTACCCCGGGCTTTATGTTGTATACTTTTTTTTCGCGTGGTTTCTGCGGCTGTTCGGCAAGTGGCTGGCGACATTCTTCGGTCCGGGATGGATTTGCGTTGTGTTGTGCCGATGCGGTGGCCTCGTCAAACTCCTTGTTGCGCATACATGCCGTCGACAGCAGCAGCGCCAGAACACCCGCCATTACCGTCAGCAATAGGATGCCGTCGTACTTGCCCCTGTCTGTCCCGTTGTCGTCGCGGGTCTCTCCGTTTCCTTTGGTCATGACCGCAAAATTACTAAAAATTGCGAAATTTTACTAATTTTGCCGATATGGAAAAGATTCAGGGAGCACTCATAGATATGGACGGGGTACTGTACGATTCGATGCCCGGGCACACTCTGGCATGGTGGCGGATGATGACGGAAGCCGGTTTCGACGTTCCCCGCGACGAGTTTTATCTTTACGAGGGGATGACGGGTCCTGCCACCATCCGGATGCTTTACAGGCGCGACCGTGGCGAGGATGTCAGCGAAGAGGAATGCCGCAGGC
>CABUTY010000358.1 GCA_902494595.1 uncultured Porphyromonadaceae bacterium
AATGGCCACGCCATAAAGAACCTCGGAATCGACGCCCTAACCAACAAGGTGATGAATGTGGGCCTCTTCATTATGGTTGCCAACGACGGCGTCGTGCGCAACCTTGTCATCGACAAGAGCTGCCGTTTCAAGGTGTTCCGTAACTTCGCTCCCGTCGCGGCTACCGTATACGGTACCGTCGAGAACTGCCGCAACTATGCCGACGTGCCGAGCACCGAAGGTTTCTCGGCAGGTATCGTCACTTTCCTCTACGGCACGATACGCAACTGCTTCAACGCCGGAACCATCTCCGCCACGGAGAAGAACGGTTACCTCGGAGGTATCTTCTGCTTTGCTTACGCCGGCTCTACTGTGGAAGGATGCCAGAACGCCGGTAAGATTACCGCCGTTTTCGACAAGGCCATCAATCTGGGCGGCATAGGACAGTCGTCGTACGCAGACATGAAGAACTGCCTCAACACGGGTATCGTGGAAGGTGGCACCAACTCATCGAAGATGGGAGGTATAGTTGCTTCCGACAATGCAGCGGCAAAGATGGCCACAACCATATCGGTGGCTCCCGTTGTGGCCGGTACCCTGACGGAAGTGGGTTCGGTGACGGGCGCACCCAAGGGAACGTACAGCAATGTATATGCCGACGGGCAGATCACCGTCTACGGCAATGAGATCGAGGGCGTCAAGATTGTGGATACCGACCAGCTTACCGTATCGGCACTCGAGGGCTTCGGCAGCGAGTGGACGATGACCGCGGGCCGCTATCCCATGCTCACGCTCTTCAAGGACCTTCCGGAGGCGCAGGTAGGCTCCATGCCGGTAGTGTTCCCCGCCGGAGAGATTCGTACGGAGCTCACTGCCGGAGGTACGCTTTACACGGCCGCCGGTCTTGCATGGACCGTACAGGGCGACGCCTTCTCCATCAACGGCGACAAGCTGAATCTCGACAAGCCCCAGGCATATGCTACGGGTACACTGACAGCCAGCTGGCAGGGCGCATCCAAGGAGATACCCCTGGGCGCTCTGCCGCAGGCCTTCGAAGGCGCCGGTACAGCCGCGCAGCCCTGGCTCATCAAGACTCCCGAGGATCTCGTGAAGCTCTCCGAGAGCACGCTCGGCGGCAACGTGAGATACAACGGCAAATATTTCGCATTGGCCAACAACCTCGACATGAGTGGCGTGGCCAACTTTACGCCCGTGGCTCAGTCGGGCAAGTTCGAGGCTACCTTTGACGGCCGCGGCAACACCATCGACAATCTGACCGTCAGCTCCACCACGCTCGCATCGGGACTCTTCTTCAATATCGGTGCTCCCGGCTGCGTCAAGGACCTCACCGTGGGGGCAGGCTCCTCGATAACCGGCAAGGGCTCCACAGGTGCTCTCGCCGCCACGCTCGAGGGTAAGCTCAGCGGATGTGTGAACCGTGCGAAAATCAGCTCCACAGGCGCCATCGCCGGCGGTCTCGTGGGTACCGCCACTGCCAACGCCCGCATGGAGAACCTTGTCAACGAGGCCGACATCAACATCAAGCAGTCGAAGGTGGCTTGTATCTGTGGCGCCGGGACTTCCGCGATTGTCAGCGGCTACAATCTCGTGAACCGTGGAGCCGTCAACGCCAATACCAGCAGTTATACCGCCGGTATCGTGGCACACGCCACGGGTGTTTCCCTGACGAAGTGCGCCAACTATGGCGCCGTGACAACCACAGGCTCCGACGGCGCAGGTATACTGGGATACACTTCGGGAGCCACTCTGCTCGACTCTAGCGTGAACTATGGCGAGATCCAGGCCAAGACGGAGGGCGCCGGCATCGCCGCTTATGCCTCCCAGGCCATCGAGATCACAGTTGCCATGAACGTAGGTAAGGTCACCGTCACCAACCAGAAGGGTGCCGGTATCCTCGCTTACGGCAACAAGCCTGAAATCAGCGGTTGCGCCAACTTCGGCGACATCAACAACACCAACGCCTCCCTCAGCTCTACAGCTGCCGGCGCCGCCGGTATCGTGGCTTATGCCGACCCTGTGATCTCCGACTGCTGCAACTTCGGCAATGTTTCCGCCAAGGACAACGCCGGAAGCATACTGGGCTATTCCAAGACAACGTATACTGCGGCTTCGGTCAAGAACTTCTACAATGTTGGCGAAGTGAAGGCCACTGCCGACGGTGCCAAGGCTGTGAACATGTTCGTGGGCAAGGCTGGAAAGATTACCCTCACCAACTGCGTTTACGACAAGCAGGTGCTCTATACGAGCGACGCGGAAGATGGTGTTGACACCAAGACTCTTCTTGCCGGCATGGGCGAGGGCTTTACCGACGGAGCCCAGGGGTACCCGATGCCCAAGGGCGTGGCCGATTATCCCGAGGCACGTCTGGCAAGAACGGCTATCCTCTTCAGCTGCGCCACCGACACTTACGGCAGCGTTACCGACTGGTTCTCGCTTGCAGCCGACCCTGAGGTGA
>CABUTY010000359.1 GCA_902494595.1 uncultured Porphyromonadaceae bacterium
AACACCGTGGCTTTCGCAACACAGAGCGACACCGCTGCCGGTTCCGTACAGCCCATGGCCGGAACCACTTCCCGGCGTATCAGCTCTCCTATTCGTTTCCGTTCTTCTTGTGTCATGGCTATGGTATTAGGTTAAGGTGTTTATGAGGGTGATATTGGGCTAATTGCTCAGATCGGCAGCGAGCCCTTCTTGCTCTGCTCTATGCGCTTATTGCGCCAGCAACTCCGACATACTGCTATATATTTGTCGTTGCCGCCGATTTCCACCACATCTCCCTCGGTGATAATCTCTCCTCGGGAATTGACGCGGGCATTTACGATAGTTTTGCGTCCGCATGTGCAGGTCGACTTTATTTCGTCGATAGTGTCGGCAATCTCGAGCAACCTCCTCGACCCTTCGAAAAGATTGGTGCGGAAGTCGGTGCGCAATCCGTAACATATCACGTTGATTCCGAAGTCGTCCACAGCCTGAGCCAGCTGGTCCACCTGCTGCGGCGTAAGGAACTGCGCCTCGTCTACCAATATCCATTGCGGGCCTTCACCGCTGGCAAGCATGTCGTGAATCTCCGTGTAAAGATTGGTTTCATGATAAATCCAAGCGCATTCGCGCTCGATGCCTATACGGCTGCGTATCACATTCTTCTTGTCGCGGGTATCCACAACCGGCTTGAAACACCGGTAGGCCATACCCCGCTCCTCAAAATTATATGCCGTGGTCAGCAGCAACGCCGTCTTTGCCGACCCCATTGTCCCGTATCTGAAATATAGTTTTCCTATCTTGTCCATAATTGTTGTCAACGTCAATTACCCAGACTACGTTCCTTGGGCATTGAATCAGTAAGGCGGCACTTCCGCGCCGCCTTACAAAATTATAAATTTATCCTAACATATCAAATCCTTAGAGCACGTTCATTAAAATTTCGGGGTCAATCAGAATTCCGGCGCATCAAGGTACACGAAAGAGTGTGGTCAGGGCTTTGTTTCCATATCTTTTTTGGGAATCACAGAACTGACCGGAACAGCACCGATAGTTCACCGAACTGGCCACACTAATTTTCAGACGGTCACAGAAGCGGCAGGTAATACTTTGCCGATGACCTCTCCTCAAAAAAGGATTAATCCTTTTTTCAGTCCTTCAAATAATATTCGATTGTGGAGACCACGCGTACATTCTTGATGTATGGGGTGTATTGGTCGCGGTCCTCGATGGAGAACTGTCCCTGGCTTGCAGATTTGATCTTTCCGAGCTTCGATTTGGAGTCCTGGGCGAATTTGTCGGCTGCAAGCCGCGCATTCTTGGTGGCATCGGCCACCATGTCGGGCTTGATCTTGTTGAGGTCGGTAAACTCATACAACGTCTGATAGTTATAATCGCCGGCCACCACGGCTATGCCCTGCGACATAAGCTCGGTCTGCTTGTTCATCAGTGCATTGACTTTCTCTACCTGCGAGGAAGTCACCACCACCACGGCAGTGACATTATAACGGTAGGGCGCCTGATTGCCGCCATAGTTGTCGGCCTGCATGTCCTGCACTTTCGGCGCATTCACGCTATATTCCTTGTCGCTGAGACCGTTGGCTTTGAGAAACTTCACAATGGCGGAGTCTGTACTCTGTACCTGGGCATACAAGGATGTGAGGTCATTGCCCACGAACTTGCTCACTATCGGCCATGTCACCTTGTTGGCCATCACCTCCCTTTCGGAAAGGCCCCTTACGGTAACCACCCTCGAGTTGGAGGATATCTTGCCGAAACCGTTGCGTATGAAGATACCCAGAAGCATCAGGCCTATGCCTATCAGCAACGCAGGAACCCATGTGCATGCTATTCTGTAGGCTCCCTCCTTCTCCTCAGTGCTGAATTTCTCCACACAATCTTTCCCCTTTCCCTTTTCGTCTGTTACCATGATATGTAAATTTTGTCGTTTTCTAATTAGAACATTGGCCGTCTGCAATAGTTTAAGAGCGTTCTAAAACATATTAGATGGCTTCCCGTTTTACAGACATAATCCACACAGAATATAAGATATGGTGACAATGGAAGCCACCCACACGCCGGCGCAGGCACAGACGCCGCAATGGGAAATAGGGAAAGTAAATTCCCAAAATTCAAAAAACCTGCCGTATATATCGCCGACGCCCGGCAGGATGCCAATCGTAGCATACCAGCCCATGCCCAACCTGTTCCGGTACATGATCACTGATTCCATCGTGGCTCATAATTACCGCGAGGAATTTGACGAGATAATCCGCAGCGTCAAGGAATGCGGATTCAATACGGTATTGTCGAACGGCTATTTTCATCAGGTAGACGCCCTCTTTACGGCTGCCCGAAATGCCAAGGGTCCCGACGGCAAAAAAGAGGGCCTGGCTACTATTCTTCTCATGTCGCAGAACATCATCAGCTCATTCCGGATCATGGATGAGATCAACA
>CABUTY010000360.1 GCA_902494595.1 uncultured Porphyromonadaceae bacterium
ACTGGGACTTGCGCAAGACCCTCGCCAAATATATGGATGGCGAAAGACAATCGCCGTTGCCCGCCCTCATTAAGCCGATGGCCGTAAAGGAGTTTGAGTTCGATGAGGTGGCGCCTCTATTCTCCAACCTGCCCGCTCCCAAGACCGACACCGACATACGCACCATGGAAGAATATGACCAGGGTTTCGGCTCCATGCTCTACCGTACCACTCTCCCGGAACTGACCTCGCAGGCATTGCTGACAGTCAGCGACGCCCACGACTTCGCCCAGGTTTTCATCGACGAAAAGTATATAGGCAAACTCGACCGGCGCGACGGAGAGAAAGAACTCGTGATACCTACCTGCCGTCGGGGTGCACAGCTCGACATACTTGTCGAAGCCATGGGCCGTATCAACTTCGGGCGTGCCATCAAGGATTTCAAGGGAATCACCGACAAGGTTACTGTCACCGTGGAGAAAGATGGCCATAAATGGGTCGATGACCTCAAGAACTGGCAGGTGTTCAACCTTGAGGACTCCTACGATTTTTACACCGGCATAGGGGAGTTCCTTCCACTCGGAGCCTTTACTCCCGGTGACGACGGACGCTTGCCCAGAGGTGTCTACCGCGGCACTTTCAACATCAAGGGAAAGCCCTCCGACACATTTCTCAATTTCGAGACGTGGGGCAAAGGACTGGTATACGTCAACGGACATCCCTTGGGACGAATCTGGGAGATAGGGCCTCAACAGACCCTCTATATGCCGGGGTGCTGGCTGAAAACGGGCGAGAACGAGATTCTTGTGTTCGACATTCTTGGTCCCCGGGAGGCCAGGAGCGAAGGCCTTAAGGAGCCTAAGCTCGACCAGCTCCTTGTGAAGAATAGGCAGGCACACCGCAAGGAGGGGGAAAACCTCGACCTGACGGCGGATAAGCCGGTAGCCGCCGGCGCTTTCAAGCCGGGCAACGGCTGGCAGGAAGTAAAGTTCGACCACCCTGCAAGTGGCCGCTATGTGATTGTGGAGGCTCTTGACGCTCACGATGGCAAGGAACTGGCCGCAATAGCCGAGATGTATATCCTCGACGACAAAGGCGACCGGCTGAGCCGCGAGCCCTGGAAGGTGACATATGCCGACAGCGAGGATGTGGATGCAAACCGTACCGCCGACAAGACCTTCGACCTGCAGGAGTCGACTTACTGGCAGACGGCGGCCGGAGTACCATTCCCCCATGCCATGGTCATAGACCTCGGCACCACACACCACATATCCGGGCTGCAGTATCTTCCCCGTATGGAAGCCGACGTGCCCGGTGCCATTAATAACTTCCGTATCTATGTCAGAAATTAACAGAAAGGCTGCCATTTCCATAAAGAGAAAGCCGCGAGAACAGAAACTCCCGCGGCTTTACTATGGATGATTCCGGATTACTTTCCGATTATCTTGACTATTTTGTTGCCGGTCATCATGATGGCCGGTTCGCCATTGCGGGGGGCGGCAATCTCGATACCCTGCAGATTGAAGTAGCGTACCTGGCCGGCTGCATCGGCGTCAATACCGTCGATGCCGGTGGATACGGCCACTTCCGACATGGCGCCCACACCCTTGTCGAACACGGGCCATACGGCAATTTTCGAGGCAGTGGCCGGCAGTGTGTATGTCATGTCGGCGACAGGCTGTTCGGTGAGCACCTTGCCGTCGGCAGCCACATGGTAGCCTCTGAGGGTCAGGGCCTCGGTCTCGGTTCCCGTATAGCTGAAATCGTCGATATAGAGCATGAAGCCACGCGGTGAAATCTTCCTTACAGCGGCATAGCGGGTGTCGGCGGGAAGCTGGAAACTGTACTGTGTCCATGCGTAAGGTATATTTTCCACCTTGGCCAGCGATACGAAGTCGGCAGGTTTGTTGCTCCCCTTGGAATAGAGCACCTCGAAAGTCTCGGGATAGCGGCCATGGAAAGAGCGGGCCCAGAAAGCCACCGACTGCGCCTTGCCGCAGAGTTGCGGCGTGATTGCCCAATCGTCGGATGACGTGCCGTTGGCCGTGGCCATGGAGGCCATGAACTTGTCGCCGCTCTTGGCACGGAAGTCTACCTCATCCTTGATGGCATCGAGGTTGCGATCCATTACCCACCAGCTCTGACGCGAATTGATGGCTATGTTGGGGAGTTCAAGACCGGTGATGCCGGTGACAGGAGCATTGTCGGCATCCACGAACGACCAGCCGGCATTACCGGGAGTTGTCCACGACGCCATTCCTTCGAATCCTTCGGTCTGTGCGGGCACGCCGCTCAGAGCCGGTGCCTCCCAGCTTACAAGGACTCTGTCGTCATTCTTTTCAGCCTTAAGGTTTGCAACCGCGGGCATGTCGCCGTTGGCTATTGCCACCTCGGCCTCGCGACTGTTGTCGGCGGCGTTTTCATCGCCGGCATTGTC
>CABUTY010000361.1 GCA_902494595.1 uncultured Porphyromonadaceae bacterium
CATCCCATCCTACGGAACAATATGGTATTATGGTGGAATAATACAGTGCCTGTTTATAGTCGCCTTTGGCGGCTGCCGTCTGTGCTTTGGCAAGGTATGCCTTGTAGTTGCGGTCAAAGTAGGCCACTGTGCGAGACTCCGCATCTTTGACGAATGCCCGCAGTCCGCCAGTCTGACGGGAAAGCTGACGAAGCGCGTTCATATAGGCCCGCTGTTCGGAGGTGCCTACACCGCGCAACTCGAAGGTTTTGGATGCAAACGACTTGGAGCTGCCTAAATCGGCTACATACAGCGTGAGATGTGTGGTCACCACCCATTGTTTGGGAGGACCCGGCAATAATTCCTTATAAGCGTCGGTGAACCGTCCCGACATATAAAACTGGCCATAATCGTCGCCGGCGCTGAGACCGGCGGCATGCAGAGCCTGTTCGAGCTGGGTCATCAGCATTGAGTTCACCTGCTCCGGGGCATCGCTTTCCGACGGGTCGGGAGCAATCAGCTGCACATCGAGCTCGCAGTCGGCCGCCGCATGCAGGCCAAGCGCCGAAGCTGCCCCTATAAGTAAAGTCAATAATGTTTTTTTCATGATGATGTTATTTTTCGCCAAGCACGAGGTCGGCGCGGCCGAGACCTTTGGTTAGTATTTTCGATGTTATGTTGTATGGAGCCTTCTGAAGGAATTTGCGCATCTGGTTCGAGAACCAGCGGGCATCGGCGGCAGTGCCGTTCTCACGATAAAGAGGGATACGGACCTGCTCGAAATGGAGAGCGTTCTCCGTAGCATCCGACAGGCTGTAGCGATGGTTCACAGTGTTCTGGCCCATCCAGTTGTCGATGATGTCGGTGAGTTCCTCGCCGCCATATTCATCCTCGAAACATAGACCGGAACCATTGTCGAACACGCGCACCGTAAGGATTATCTCGCGGCCATTCTCAAGCATGTCGTCGAAATGATCCTGGAGCTGTGAGGTGAAATTGTCCATTTTGCTTACCACTGCCTCTTCAAGGAGTACCGGAACCTCTGCGGAGAATGATGGATTGCCGGTACCAGTAGCCGCCGCTATCTGCTTCAGCGAATATGCGTCAATACCTTTGAGAGTGTACGTGACCGACTTCTTTGGTCCTGTCTGGTTGACATTCCACATCACCTCCACGAGAATATCTGCCTTAGCACGGGCAAGCACTCTGTCAAGCGGCGACTCGGCAAGAGTGGCTCCAGATTTCCGGCTGGTGGTCATCTCATCCTCGGCGGCATTCTGACGCAGGTTGCGAACCACTGACGACAGGTCTTTGAGAGGCATTCCACGTTCCGACATAAGTTCGCCGATTTTTGTTATCACATTGTAGAGCTCCATGTCCTGCTGTATGGCCTTCTCATAGTCGGGCACTCGTATGTCGTCGCCCTGTATGTCAGCGCTGACCATGTAGCCATGTTTCTCGCACCATGGTTGTGCCGGCACAACCATGATGGTAGGTTTTTTTGCCTGCGCCATGGCCAGGAGGGGCAACAGTAGTGCCGATAATACTGCCAATATCTTATTTGCTGTCATTGTCGTTATGTTTAAAAGCTATGGTTTAATGATTCCGTCCTCAATCATTTTCGCTTTGAGGGCCGTATAGTCCACGGTGACGACTACTCCCCATTTCTCGGTGTCGAGGTCGGCGGCTTTAACGCGTGAGGTGCGTTTTTCGTCGTCCATGGATGTGAAAGCCTTGTATTCGCCGCCATCGGCAAAAAAGCGGTTGAAATAACTCTCGTATTTCTCCTCGGCGTTTACTTCCGTGACCAGCGGGCGCTTTGTACAGTTGCCGTTACCGGCTGTTATTCCCTTGAAAAGGAATGTTCTCACCGCGTTCTTGCGCGCGTTCTCGATAGCTTTTGTCTTGTTCGGGCCGCGACCCCAGGCGCGCACCGTCTGTGTGCCGTCGCCATTATTGCCCATACATTCCACGCCCGAAGGAGTGTAGGCATAGCTCGAATCCACCTGCTTGGGCGTCTTGCAGCCCATTGTGGCCAGCAGACATATCATGCCCAGTGTCGTCAGAATCTTCTTCATATCGTTCTTCATATAAAGTTTCTTAATATTCGTAGCCTAATGTAAGGCCCAGAAACGAGCCATATATGTTTTTGCCGCCTACGGCCTTATAGCACTGGCCGGTATAGGTGAGGCCAAGCAGGAATGCGGAGCGTGCCTGTCCCACACGCATTCCTATGGTGGGACGCCACATGAAGCCGTCGCGTATGGCACCGCCGATATCCAGCGAGTAATATGGCACCACGGTATGATATGCCGTAGGAATGATGTTGCCCCGGACATTGGCATAAAGGGGGAAAGCCCAGGCTATATGTGAATCCCGCATATGGTCGTTGTTGATATAATAGCGTCCTCCGAAACCGATACCGGCACGAAGATA
>CABUTY010000362.1 GCA_902494595.1 uncultured Porphyromonadaceae bacterium
CGCCCGAACTTCACGGAATTGGCTTCGTGGGTAAGCGTCGACAAGGCATCCACGCTCTCGCCGTTGAGAAGTATGTCGAGTTTCACCAGCCGCGACTCCCGGAAACCGTTGAGATGATAGTCGAAGCTCGCATACCCTTTGCTGATTGACTTGAGTTTGTCGTAGAAATCTATCACTATCTCCCCCAAGGGCATGTCGAAGGTAAGCTCCATACGGTTGCCGGAGATGTATTCCTGCTTTACGAGCTCTCCGCGCTTTGAGAGGCAGAGCGTCATGATGGGGCCTATGTAGTCGGCCTGCGTGATGATGGTGGCCCGTATGTATGGCTCCTCTATATAATCGATAAGCGTGGCTTCCGGAAGTCCGGAGGGGTTGTGCACCTCGGTGACATTCCCCTTCTTGTCGTGCACGAGATAGGAAACGTTGGGCACCGTGGTGATCACGTCCATGTCGAACTCGCGGCCGAGACGTTCCTGCACAATCTCCATATGGAGCAGACCGAGGAAACCGCAACGGAAACCGAAACCGAGGGCTGCCGACGACTCTGGCTGGAATGTGAGCGACGCATCGTTGAGCTGCAGTTTCTCCAGTGAAGCACGCAGGTTCTCGAAATCCTCCGTATCTATGGGGTACACACCGGCGAACACCATAGGCTTCACCTCCTGGAAACCCTCTATTGCCTTGTCGCAAGGGCGCTGCACATGGGTGATGGTATCGCCCACCTTCACCTCGCGGCTCGTCTTGATGCCGGAGATGATATACCCCACATTTCCGGCGGAAATCTCGCCGCGCGGCGACATGTCGAGCTTCAGCACACCCACTTCATCGGCATGGTATTCCTTGCCGGTAGACACGAATTTCACGAAGTCGTCCTTGCGGATGGTGCCGTTCACAATCTTGAAATAGGCTATGATGCCCCGGAAAGGATTGAACACGGAATCGAAAATCAGAGCCTGAAGAGGAGCATCGGGGTCACCTTTCGGGGCGGGGATGCGCTCCACAATGGCCCGCAGAATCTCGTCGACACCCATGCCGGTCTTGCCGCTGGCGCGTACTATCTCCGAACGATCGCAACCCAGCAGGTCAACTATCTGGTCCTCTACCTCGTCGGGCTTGGCGCTCTCAAGGTCGCATTTGTTGATTACCGGTATGATCTCCAGGTCATTGTCGATGGCCATGTAAAGGTTTGAGATTGTCTGGGCCTGTATTCCCTGCGATGCGTCGACAATGAGCAGTGCGCCTTCGCAGGCGGCTATGCTGCGCGACACTTCGTAAGAGAAGTCCACGTGTCCCGGAGTGTCTATGAGGTTGAGGGCATATTTCACGCCATCCTGCTCGTAATCCATCTGTATGGCGTGGCTCTTGATGGTGATGCCACGCTCGCGCTCCAGATCCATATCGTCGAGCACCTGAGCCTCCATATCCTTGGCATCGACGGTGCATGTGCGCTCCAGCAACCTGTCGGCAAGAGTCGACTTGCCATGGTCGATATGCGCTATGATGCAGAAATTCCTTATTCTATCCAATCTTTATAAATTTTATAAGACTCCATTCCTTATAACAAGAAATGGAGTCAGCTATTGTATTTGCGAGCCGGAGCGGCGCAAGCCACTCCGGTTCTGATGTGTTAAGCCATCGGGCAGCGGGGCTTGATCTGCTTGAAGAAGTCATTGCCCTTGTTGTCGACGAGTATGAAGGCGGGGAAGTTCTCCACCTCGATTTTCCAGATAGCCTCCATACCAAGCTCGGGATATTCGAGGAGCTCCACATTCTTGATGGAGTTCTGTGCGAGGATTGCAGCGGGACCGCCGATAGATCCGAGATAGAAACCGCCATGTTTCTTGCAGGCGTCGGTGACCTGCTGGCTTCTGTTGCCCTTGGCGATCATCACCATCGAACCGCCGGCGGCCTGGAACTGGTCGACATATGGGTCCATACGTCCTGCGGTGGTAGGGCCGAAAGAGCCGCTGGGAAGTCCTTCGGGCTTCTTGGCCGGTCCGGCGTAGTAGATGGGATGGTCTTTGAGATATTGCGGCATCGGCTCGCCGGCGTCGAGACGCTCCTTGATCTTGGCGTGCGCTATGTCGCGGCCCACGATGATGGTGCCGTTGAGACTCAGACGGGTCGATACGGGATATTTGTCGAGCGTCTCGAGAATCTTCTCCATCGGCTGGTTGAGGTCTACTTTCACTACCTCACCTTCGCCGGCGTTGCGGTATTCCTCGGGAATGAGCTCGGCGGGGAAGGTGTCGAGTTTCTCCACCCATATGCCGTCCTTGTTGATTTTAGCCTTGACGTTACGGTCGGCGGAGCAGCTTACGCCCATACCCACGGGACAGCTTGCGCCGTGGCGCGGCATACGGATCACCCTGATGTCATGGGCGAAATACTTGCCGCCGAACTGAGCGCC
>CABUTY010000363.1 GCA_902494595.1 uncultured Porphyromonadaceae bacterium
CTCCACTGCGTCGGGCACGTCATGGTGCTGTGTAAGTTCCTCGAACCGCTTCAACGTGCCGCGCCAAGCCCATAGGCCCTTGTCGTCGCGAAGTCCGTGACCCGGCGCAAGACTTCTCACGGCCTCGGCCATCTCGGCGTTGGCCAACGTACAGCCGGCTATGAACCAGGCCTCTTCATTCTCGGACATCCCCCCCGGAAACTTCTCCTGCAGATATGGGCGGGTGAGCCATGTATATACTCCGGGGAAGAAGGCCTGCCACCGTTCGGCAAGCGTGCACATCCCCATCCTGAAAGCACCAACCGGCCGTGTGTAGGATATGGGCAACAGATTACGGTAGTTCTCCTCCGTATCGAAAAGAACCACCCTGGGCAATATTTCATTCATCGTCATCTCTCGCGAATTTTCGCAAAATTACACATTTATCCGTCCGCAACCAAATATATCCCGATTTTACCACCCGCGCTCCTTTATAATATAATGCCCATGACGGGCGTATAAAATCAATGGCGGAGGGTTTCACAACCATCCGCCACATGTGATTTTTTAGAAGCGCCTGCTTTCACAAGCCCACGTGATTCTTACTCAACCACTAACTTACAATTTTATCACTATTACTAAAAGATTTTTGACTTGCCATCTTTAAAAACTCTCTGACCCTCTGGTCAGTATCAATATAATTCCATCGCAAAATTAAAAAATATTTTTTTCACCCACAACTTATTTTGCATTTTTAATTCAAATCCATTATAAGCACAGAGTCTAAGCACAGAGAAGATATGTATGGTCAAAGCTCCTCAAAAAGGATTGAGCCGATATTTCAATCCTTTGCATAAGATACCAAAAATATGTACCTTTGCCGGAAATATCGGTGTCATGTCGCGGCACATACCATGTGCGCTGCTTATGACGCCGGTGAAACCATATGGCTATGAAAAAGAATTATGAGTACCTTTGCGCGTTACGCAAAGCTATGAAGGAACATGGCATAGATGTATGCATCATATCGGGCACAGACCCGCACCAGAGCGAGATTCCGCCGCACCACTGGCGCGGCCGCGAATGGCTTACAGGCTTCGAATCGAGCAACGGCACCAACGGCACCGCCGTAGTGTCGCAGGACAAAGCCTTGTGCTGGACCGACTCCCGCTACTTCCTGCAGGCTACCGAACAGCTTAAAGACACCGGCTTCTCTATGATGCCCGAGGATGGTCCCGAGGCCGTCGACCTCATCGACTGGGTTACAGAAAACACGCCCGCCGGCAAAACCGTGGGCATTGACGGCATGACCTTCTCCGTAGCCTATGTACAGCGGCTCGAACAGGAGCTGAACGACAACGGCATAAAGCTCGACACTGACTTCCCTCAGTTCGATTACATATATGCCGACCGTCCGGCACGTCCACTCAACAAGCTGTTCGTTCACGATGAAAAGCTCGTGGGAGCCACCGTGGATGAAAAGATGTCGGCCATTATGGGGACCGTCAAAGGCGAGCTCGCCAACGCCGTGCTCCTCTCCAGCCTCGACGACATAGCATGGGCCACCAACTTGCGCACCGCCAACGACATATCATACAGCCCCATGTTCGTGGCTTTCCTATATATCGACAACGACAACAGAGTCCTTTTCGTCGATGACGAGAAACTCACTCCTGAAGTCAGGGAACATCTTGCCCGCTACAATGTCAGGACACTTCCCTACGATGCAGTGAAAGACTTCGTGTCGAAGCTTCCCAAAGAGACGCGACTGCTTCTCGACCCCCAGAAAACGGCACGCGGCATCTATGACCACGTGGACTGCACTGCCGTATTCGGAGGGGCACCGCTGGCAAAACTGAAAAGCATAAAGAACGACACCATGGTGGCCAGCATACGCACAGCCATGAAAAAGGATGGCGTGGCCCTTACCAAGTTCTTCATGATGGTGGAGAAGGAATACCCGTCAGGACAGCTCACGGAGCTGAACCTCACGCAACGACTGAGGGAAATACGGCTCAGCGACGAGACATGCGTTGATGAGAGCTTCGGAGGCATCGTAGGCTGGAACGGCCATGGCGCCATCGTGCACTATGAGGCCACGCCGGAGACAAGCTCCGCGATAACGGGCGACGGTCTGCTGCTCGTTGATTCCGGCGGCCAGTACGTTAACGGCACCACCGACATAACCCGCACCGTGGCCCTGGGCACACCTACCGCAGAACAGCGCCACGACTTCACTCTGGTGATGAAGGGACACATAGCCCTCGCTACGGCCATATTCCCGGCAGGCACCACCGGCCATCAGCTCGATGTACTCGCCCGCCAGTTCCTCTGGAAGGAAGGCAAGGCTTACTACCACGGCACCGGCCACGGCGTGGGATTCTTCATCAACTGCCACGAAGGACCGCAGAACTTCAGACTCAACA
>CABUTY010000364.1 GCA_902494595.1 uncultured Porphyromonadaceae bacterium
ACAACAAGCAGGTACAGCTTTCGGCGGAAGGGCCGGTCACTGTGGCGTCGCTACTCGACATGAAAGGCATAAGACATAACGGCACGGCTGTGTCGGTCAACAATCACATTGTGTGTCACGACTGCTGGAACAGCCATGAGATAAAGGATGGCGACAGGATAGTGATAATATCGGCGGCCTTCGGCGGATGAGTTTTCTGAAGATAGCAGTCACCCGGGAGGGATTCATCCCTGACGAAGGGTCGGCGATATGCCGGCTGCTCGACGATGGTTTCGACGTGGTGCACATACGCAAGCCGGGCTTCTCCGTCGCCGACATGCGCCGGCTGATAGAATCGGTGCCGGCACGCTGTCACGGCAGGCTTATCCTCCACGATGCCTTCGAGCTTACTCGCGAATATGCTCTTGGCGGCGTGCATCTCAACAGCCGCAACCCCATGCCCCCGGCCCACGCTCTGTCGGTAAGCCGCTCTTGCCACTCTATACAAGAGCTGTCAATGCCTATGCCCGATGGTGTGCCCATGGCTTACCAGACGCTTTCTCCTATCTTCGACTCATTTTCAAAACAAGGATATAAAAGCCGATTCGTCATTCCCGACGTTATACCATATATACAGGGACTGCGCGTAGTGGCGCTCGGAGGAGTGGACTTCTCAAAGCTGCCGATGCTCAGAGATGCCGGCTTCTATGGAGCCGCCATGCTTGGCGCCGCCTGGAAATTTGAAGAGAAATAGACATGCTACAGTATATTACAAATACGGACTGCAAGGTGCCGGTTGCCGATCAGGTACGGGCGGTTCTTGACGGCGGTTGCCGTTGGATACAGGTAAGGATGAAAGACGCCTCCGACGAAGAGGTGTCGAATGTGGTGGAGACCATCAAGCCATGGTGCATAGAGAAAGAGGCCTTCCTGATACTCAACGACCGGGTGGAGCTTGCCCACAAGCTCGATGTCGGCGGCGTTCATATAGGCAAGGACGACAAGCCGCCGCGACAGGCAAGGGGTTTGCTGGGACCCGCCGCCGTGATTGGCGTCACCGTCAACACTTTCGACGACATCCGCGCACTCTCCGGCATGGATATCGACTACCTCGGAATGGGCCCTTATGCCGGAACATCCACCAAAAAGAACCTTGCCCCAATTTTGGGCGTCAACGGCATCCGCGACCTATGCCTTGATATGGTGAAGGCCGACATGGCGTTTGCACACGTGGCTGTGGGAGGTATTACCCTCGCCGATGTGGAGCCGCTGATGGAGGCAGGTGTCAACGGTATCGCCGTGAGCGGCGCTATCGCTTTCGCACACGACTTGACAAAAGCCACCAAAGATTTCATCAACGCTTTGAAACCTTTCCAATAATTTGTAAATTTGCATTCCTGTACCGTATTCGAGGAAACGAATCCGTGAATGAACGCGGTCTACAGGCTTTCACCGACCCAGCCATACGTTGACTGTGGTAACTAGCTGTAAAACAACAAGACAATGACAGAAGACATATTGAGAATCGGCGGACGCGATTTCAGTTCGCGACTCTTTGTTGGCACGGGCAAATTCTCGTCGCCGGCGACAATGCTGGAGGCGGTGAAGGCCTCCGGGTCGCAGATGATTACTGTGGCCATGAAACGTGTCAACATGATGAACGAGGCCACCGACGAGATGATGACTCATATCAATCGGGAGCATGTTCAGCTTCTTCCCAACACGTCAGGTGTGCGCAATGCCAAGGAAGCGGTGCTTGCCGCCAAGATGAGCCGCGAGATTTTCCATACCGATTTCATTAAGCTGGAGATTCATCCCGACCCCAAATACCTTATGCCCGACCCCATAGAGACCTTGAAAGCTACTGAGGTGCTGGCTAAGGAGGGTTTCATCGTGCTGCCCTATATACAGGCCGACCCTGTTCTCTGCAAGCTTCTTGAGGAGGCAGGCTCGTCGGCGGTGATGCCCTTGGGCGCTCCCATCGGTACCAACAAAGGTCTTGTGACCCGCGACCTCCTGGAAATAATCATCGAGCAGTCGTCGCTGCCTGTGATTGTCGACGCCGGTCTGGGAGCCCCCTCCCATGCCGCCGAAGCCATGGAGATGGGTGCCGATGCCGTGCTTGTAAACACCGCCATTGCCGTGGCCGGAAACCCCGTGGAGATGGCCGCCGCTTTCGCCCGCGCAGTTGAAGCCGGCAGAATGGCTTTCCGTGCCGGCCTCGGTGCCGTAAACTCTTCCGCCATAGCTTCAAGCCCGCTTACGGCGTTCTTTAATGATTAATGATTAACGATTAAAGATTAACGATTAACCATGAAAATCGACAATATTGACATCTCCTCATACCCCAATTCAGAGAAAGTATACGTGACAGGGTCACGTCCCGACATACGCGTGGCGATGCGCCGTATCCACCAGTACCCGT
>CABUTY010000365.1 GCA_902494595.1 uncultured Porphyromonadaceae bacterium
GACCTCAGCACCGACAGGGTTGACCCGCGTGCCACACGTGTCAATATGGATCTCTTCAACTCAATCAGTCCCGAGCTGTTCGAGCGGCTCGGCTCGCCCGACGTATGTCTGCACATGGCATGGCGCAATGGATTCGTACATAATGCCGACAGCCAGATGGGCGATCTGTCGTCGCATTACATGTTCCTGAAAGCGTTGATTGACGGAGGTCTCCGGCATCTTGCCGTGATGGGTTCCATGCATGAGGTAGGATATTGGGAAGGGGCCATCGACGAGAACACTCCTTGCAATCCTCTGTCGCTGTACGGCGTCGCCAAGGATGCCCTGAGAAGGGCCATGACCCTCTACTGCGCCCAGCATGACGTAGTGCTCCAATGGCTCAGAGGATACTACATACTCGGCGATGACAAGCAGAGCAATTCAATATTCAGCAAGCTGATAAAAGCCGATGAAGAGGGAAAGAAAACGTTCCCTTTCACCTCGGGCAAGAATAAATACGACTTCATAGAGCTTGAAGACCTTGCGGCTCTGATAGCGGCTGCCGTCACTCAGACGGAAGTGGCCGGCGTCATCAACTGCTGCACCGGCAAGCCGGTAAGCCTTGCCGACCGCGTAGAGGCTTTCATCAAGGAACGCGGCCTCGGCATCAGGCTGGAATATGGCGCATTCCCCGACCGTCCTTACGACTCCCCCTGCGTTTACGGCGACACCACAAAGATCGACAAGATTCTCATGAACAAATGACAATCGGGAACAGGCCATGAATCCAAAGTTGCGCAAGTTATCGGACATCAGCATATTCAAGACGCTGCGGATGAATTTTCACTATCTGCCGTGCCGGCAGGCCATGCGACTTCCTCTGCTGGTGTCGCGGTTTACGGTATTGCGCGAGCTTAAAGGTACTGTGTCGTTTGCATGCCGTGTGAGGCCCGGCATGGTGCAGATAGGTTTCGACACCCTCGGCATCGTCGACTACCGTCGCGACCGCGCCATATGGCAGAATCATGGCGACATTACATTCCATGGGCCTTCTATCCTCGGTGCCTGCACTAAAATATGTGTGCTTGAGGGCGGATGCCTTTCGATGGGCGACAACTCCAATATCACCGGCAAAAGCAGCATCATATCGCAAACCGGTGTGGAAATCGGCGACAATTGCCTCATAGCATGGGATGTCCAGATTATGGACTGTGATTTTCACAAGATATTCAATGCCGCCGGAGAAGTGACGAATGCTCCTCGGAAGATACGCATAGGCGACAAGGTCTGGGTGGGCAGCAAGTGCAGCATACTTAAAGGCGTGACAATTCCCGACAACTGCATAATAGCGTCGTCATCCACGGTAAGCCGTGCATTGACAGAACCCGACCAGATATACGGCGGAAGTCCGGCTCACCCCCTGCATCATTTCTGCAAATGGGAGAAATAACGTTGTTTAAACTGATTTATCGAGATGTCAAAGCTGGGAATAGTAACTGTTTTGTATAACAGCGAGAAGGTGCTGAAGGAGTTTTTTGAGAGTCTTGACCGGCAGACTTTCAGGGATTTCACGCTATATGTCATAGATAACGCGTCGCCCGACGGTTCTCTGGAAGAGGCTGAAAGGTTGTCGCGACAGGTATCATTTCCATGCGTGACGATGCCTCAGACGGAGAACTGGGGCGTTGCCAAGGGCAACAATCTGGGCATAGCGGCCGCGATGAAGGATGGCTGCCAACTTACCCTCCTGTCAAACAATGATGTGGTGCTCAACGACCCGGATACACTGCGGATTATGGTTGACAAGATGACAGGCTCCGACATAGACATTCTCTGCCCGAAAATCAACTATTATGCCGAACCGGACCGCATATGGGCGGCAGGCGGCGATTATACAATGCTCGATACCTGCACCTTTCACTATGGCCGCGACGAAGCAGACCGCGGTCAGTGCGAGGAAGAAAGGGTGATAAGGTATACTCCCACATGCTTCGCAATGATCAGGACTTCCCTTTTCCGCAAAATCGGGATTATGGATGAATGGTATTTCGTATATTACGATGATACCGACTTTATGTACCGCGCATGGAAAAGCGGTGCGAAAATAGTATACACCCCGTCCACGATGTTGCTTCATAACGAAAGCGTGTGCACCGGCAAAGGAAGCCCCTTCAAGCACTACTATCTGGCCCGCAATCAGCTCTATTTCATAAAGAAAAACAGAAACATGCCGGTTTTCATCGCCATGCTCCTCTACCGGACGCTGACATTCTCCCTTATCCATCGCTGGACAATGGATAAGCCACTCTGGAAAGCCGAACTGAAAGGCTTGCGCGAAGGTTTCAGGGCTTCGCTGAACACACGTAATATGAATTTGGCCAAATGAACTCCCTGCCTTATCTCATAGTACTCTTCC
>CABUTY010000366.1 GCA_902494595.1 uncultured Porphyromonadaceae bacterium
CTCGGCGAGTTTGCCCGAGACAACCATGTGAATCTTGTAAACACTCTTGATGTGTATAATGAGGATTATCTCGACAATCCCTACATCGTGCAGCTCATTACGCCTCCTGCCATGTTCAATACTTCCATAGCCACATGGGTCAAGGATAATTATCCTGGGTATACGCTGGTGTTCACGGGAGAGGAAGATGCCAACGACGCTTTGGCCAAATCGCTCAAGGAGGTGTGGGACCCCATGTCGGTACGCTCGCGTACTCTCGACGACCTGCGTAACAAACCGCTGGCGCAGAACGGAAAGTACCTCATATACAGATATCCCACGGCCAAGAACGATCTCAGCGAGTTCCTCGGCGTTGTCGCCGAAGCAACTGCCAAAGAACCGCTGGCGGAGGTGAAGGTGATAGGACGCCCCAACTGGATAGTATATGACGGCACTCTCGGCGAGAAGTTCGGCGAAAACAGCGTGATAGTTCCGGCACGTTTCTTCATGGACAGCCGCAGCAATGACGTAAACCGATATACCGCCGAATACCGCGAGATGTTCAACAATGCCGTGCCGGGCACTTTCCCCGCTTATTCTGGCGTCGGCTATGATGTTGTCACATACTTTGTGAAGGGTTTGTCGCAATCTAACGGCGACATCAACGGTCTCGGCCTGTCGGACAACATGCTTCAGAGCGATTACGAACTCAAACGTCCCGACAACTGGAGCGGACTTCTCAACAATGTGGTATACATGGTGAGGTATCTCCCGGGAAATCTCGTGGATAAAACAGTGGTGAGATGAGAGTGCTCCGGAATCTGATTCTTTTCACGGCCATTGTCTGGGGGAGTGTCGCGGCTTTAGAATGCGGAGCCCAGACACATTACAGCTCGAGGATATCTGTGGGTGCCCACGCAGGGCTGGACCTCTCCATGGTGAATTTTTCGCCAAGTGTGCGACAGTCGATGCTCCCCGGTGCCAACGCAGGTCTGAACTTCCGTTACACAGAGGAAAACCATTTCGGTTTTGTCGTAGAGGTCAATTGGGAACAGCGTGGTTGGAAGGAGAACTTCGACGGAGCTCCGTTCAGTTATTCCAGAACGGTAGACTTTATCCAGATTCCCTTTATGTCGCATATATATTTCGGAAACAGGCATAAGTTTTTCATAAATCTGGGACCCTCCATAGGGTTCAGAATCGGCGATGCCGCAAAGTCGAACTTTGATTATGAACACGTGTCGTCGGTTCCAGACTTCCCGTTGCATACCTCCCAGCAGTATGGGTATCCCACGAAGGCCAAGGTTGACTTCGGTATTTCCGGCGGCCTTGGCGGCGAGCTGGGCATCAATTCCCGCAATTCCTTATATCTTGAGGCCAGATATTATTTCGGCATAGCCAATCTGCTACCGGCAGGGAGAGCCGACCATTTCAAATCTTCCAATCCCATGACGCTGTCGGTGTCGCTGGGTTACTGGTTCAGGGTGAAATAATACGTGATTGTATGTCATTATACAAACCTGTCAAAATATAGCCATGAAGTTAAGCACGGCCCTGAGTCTGAGCGTGATGTGTCTTTGTTGCTGCATGTTTGCAGCCATAACGGCGGCGCTTGAGCGCAACACGAGCCGGCAGGAAGAGCGTCAGGCTCATGTGGTGACGGAATATTTGCAGCATTCGATGGCCGATGATGTCGAAGACACATACCTTACGATAGAGCGGGAGGTGCGTCGGTCGGCCATGGAAGCTGAAAAGCTTGGCGGCAAGGAGGATTGTGCCGAGGTTTACGATATTCTGTCGGAGATGACGGCTTGCGACCCTATGATCAAAGGAGGCTGTGTGGCCTATGTTCCCGATGCCGGCGACCTCGGTTGGATGCATTATGTCAGCGCACTCGGCGACAGCATCGTCGCGAAACACATCGATGTGGATGAATACCGCTATACCGGTATGCCATGGTTCAACGACTGCGTGGAATCGGGCCAGCCGGTATGGAGCGCCCCTTACTTCGATAAGGGTGCCGGTGATTGTCTGATGATAACATACAGTATCCCGCTAAAATCTGGCAGCGGCGTCGTGTTCGGGGTGGTCACCGCCGATGTGGCCATGACCTCTATATCCGATGAGCTTGTAAGGCTGAGACCATATCCTTCGAGTGTGTCGTTCCTGACTTACAATGGTAAGATTATCGGCGACAGTCTGCCTAATATTCCTGATGCCGACGACAAGCTGGAATGTGTAGCCCCTATCAATCCTCCAGGGCTGATGCTCCATACGGTTACCGACAGACATGACACTCTTCCCAAGGGTCTACAGCGCCTGAAGCTCGAGATTCTTGCCGTGCTGGCCGTTGGTTTCCTGCTGATGGCGCTCGTGATTCATCTACTCATACGGTATCTCACCAA
>CABUTY010000367.1 GCA_902494595.1 uncultured Porphyromonadaceae bacterium
TACCCCATATGGTTCATGGCGGGAGGGTATAGAGCCTCGGCGCTGCGGCGCATGAGCCGCAAGGCACGTGCCGAATCGGGGGCTACCGTGTCCCATCCCTGTTCCAGGATGAGCGCAAGCCGGTACTGAGCCTCCCTGTCGCCATTCTCGGCAAGCCTCTCGAACTGCCGGAACGACGCCCGAGCCTCCGAGACGTCTCTGCCTCGGCCATAGACCATGCCCATGGCCGTGAAGCTCGCAAGAAGTATCACCCACACCCACCGCATCACGTTATCCTTTGGGCGTGAGAGTCACCAACGGAACTATCATCTCCTCCAGCGAGATGCCCCCATGCTGGAAGGTGCCGTTGTAATACTGCACGTAATAATTGTAATTGTTGGGGTAGGAGAAGAAATCCTCGTTGGTGGCGAAGATATATGTGCTCGACATGTTCGGCATTGGGAGCCCGAAACGCCGTGGATTCTTTATTTCGTAGACCTGACGGGGGTTATAGCTGAGATTCTTGCCGACCTTGTAGCGCAGGTTTGTGTTGGTGTTCTTGTCGCCGACGACCTTTATGGGGTTATCCACGCGGATGGTACCATGGTCGGTGGTGAGCACCACCTTGTATCCGAAGGCCGCGAGACGGCTGAAAATGTCGAGCACGCCGGAATGGCGGAACCAAGACTCGGCGATTGAGCGGTAGGCGGCATCGTTGGAGGCAAGCTCGCGGATCATCTTCGACTCGGTACGGGCGTGCGACAGCATGTCGATGAAATTGAGCACCACCACCTGCAGCGGCACATCGCGGTTGCCGCTGAGCTTGCCCAGAAATTTCTCGCAGCCCGTGGAGTCGTTGATCTTGGTATATGTGAAGCGGTCCTTGCGGCGGTACCTGTCGAGCTGCGTCTGCACAAGCTCCTGCTCGTGTATGTTTAGGCCCTCGTCCTCATCCTCTTCCACCCACAGCTCCGGATACATCTGCTGTATGTCGAGCGGCATCAGGCCGGCGAATATGGAATTGCGGGCATACTGTGTGGAGGTGGGAAGAATGGTGGTATAAAGGTCCTCGGAAACGTTGAAATACTCGGCGAGAAGCGGCTGAATCACCTTCCACTGGTCAAGACGGAAATTATCGACGAGGAAGAAGCAGACCTTCTCGCCATTGTCGAGCAGCGGGAAGACCCTGTTCTTGAAGAGCGCCGGGCTCATGAGCGGACGGTCATCCTCGGTGACCCATTTCTCATAAGTGCGTCGCACGTATTTGCAGAAATTGGCATTGGCATCCCGCTTCTGGGAGAGAAGCATCTCGCCCATGGGAGAGCCGGAGGCCGACAGCTTCAGTTCCCAGCTCACGAGTTTGCGGTAGATGTCGTGCCAGTCGTCGAGGCACGAGGCCATGTTGATCTGTTGCGACAGGGCGGCAAACTCATGCTGATAGTCAGACGACGTCTGCTCGGTGACTATCTCCCGGCTGTGCAGGTTCTTCTTGATTGACAGAAGAATCTGGTTGGGGTTGACAGGCTTTATGAGATAGTCGGCGATGCGGTTGCCGATGGCCTGGTCCATGATATTCTCCTCTTCGGACTTGGTGATCATCACCACGGGCACTTCGGGATGCCTCTCGTTGATGATGTCGAGGGTCTCGAGGCCGGAAATGCCGGGCATGTTCTCGTCGAGGAGCACCAGAGAGAAAGGCTCCGCGTCGAGTGCGTCGAGTGCGTCTCGGCCGTTGGAAACGGTCGTCACCTCATAGCCTTTCGCTTTGAGAAAGAGTATGTGGGGCTTCAGAAGATCTATCTCGTCGTCGGCCCATAGTATCTTGTCCATGGATAATCGGATTTATAATGTTTCTTCCGCCGGTTTTTCAGTGGGATTTTCCGCCGGTTCTTCAGTGGGTGGTGCCGGTTGTGCCGACGTGTTCTCCATCGGCTCCGGTTCGTCGGGTTGGCCGTCATCTTCATCCGGCTCGGTCGGCGCCTCAAGCACCTGGCGTTCCGTCTCCTTCACAGCATCCTCCTCCTCGAAACGGAAGTAATCATCAAATGAACGTCCCTCGCGCAACAGAAGTTCGAAATTGGGCTTGCTAATGCGTATCGGCCTCACTCCGGGCGGGAATGTGAAGTCCTTGTCGGCCATCACCTGACGGTAATGGTCCACCTGCCGGGTATTGCCGAATCCCTTTATTATGAGGAGCCCGACGTTGCCGAAGCTCATGGGTTCGAGGTCGAAGTCCTTGACTACGAACGATGAGAAGTTGAAACGGGCCACATCGTAGAGGAGCTGGTTGGCGTTGACGGAATCGCGGGGGAAAGCGAGCACGAGATACTGAGGAGAGTCGGGGTCTCGTTCGAAATTGGCGGGCTGACCGTCGGCACCCTTGGCGACGCTGTCGTTGGA
>CABUTY010000368.1 GCA_902494595.1 uncultured Porphyromonadaceae bacterium
GATGGTGCCGAGCGTCACGAGGCGTATCATCTTGTGGAGCGCCATGCCGCGTGCCACTACGCCGTTGTCGTCGTTGGCCTCCATATGCCAGTACATCTCCTTGTCGATCAGGCGGAAGATGATTGTCTTGTCGCCCACGAGGGCCTGGTCATGGCTCTCGCAGTAGCTCACGGTCTTTTCATCGGCACGCCTGTTGGTGAGCTCCCAGTATATGGAAGTGGGATGCCAGTCTTCGTCTTTCTTTTCCTTTATGAGCTTGATCCAGTAGTCGGGGATACCCATAGCGAGGCGGTAGTCGAAGCCGATGCCGCCATCTTTAAAGGGTATGGCGAGGCCGGGCATGCCGCTCATTTCCTCGGCTATGGTGAAGGCGGCTCCTTTCACCTCATGGATGAGGATGTTGGCGAGTGTCAGGTATACGATGGCGTTGGTATCCTGGTTGCCGTCGTAATAGTCGCCGTAGCTGCCGAAGGCTTTTCCCAGACCATGGTCGTAGTAGAGCATCGAGGTTACGCCGTCGAAACGGAAGCCGTCGAAATTGAACTCCTCAAGCCAGTATTTGCAGTTGGAGAGTAGGAAATGGAGCACGGAGTTCTTGCCGTAGTCGAAGCACAGGGAGTCCCATGCAGGGTGTTCGCGGCGATGGTCGCCATAGAAGTATAGGTCGTATGAGCCGTCGATACGTCCGAGGCCTTCCACTTCGTTCTTAACCGCATGGCTGTGCACGATGTCCATGATTACGGCTATGCCGAGAGAATGAGCCTCGTCGACGAGACGTTTGAGGTCGTCGGGAGTCCCGAAGCGCGACGATGCGGCATAGAAGCTGCTCACGTGGTATCCGAATGAGCCATAGTATGGATGCTCCTGGATTGCCATGAGCTGGATGGCGTTGTAGCCGTCCTTGGCGATGCGCGGGAGGATGTTCTGACGGAACTCCTCATAAGAGCCCACGCCCTCCTTCTCCTCGGCCATGCCTATATGCGCCTCGTAGATGAGGAGGGGCTTGGTGTCGGGCGTGAAACGCTTTACCTTGAACTTGTAGGGATTCTCCGGGAAGTATACTTCGGCCGAGAAAATCTTGGTGTTGTCGTCCTGGAGGACTCGGGTGGCATATACGGGAATGCGGTCGCCGCTCCCTCCCTCCCAGAATACGCGCATCTTGTAAAGGTCGCCGGGATGCAGCATGTCGGCGGCGAATTTTCCCTCCCATGTGCCGTCGTCAAGACGCTTGAGGGCATAGCGCTCGTCATCTTTCCAGTCGGTGAAGGTGCCGGTGAGCAGCACCTTGGTGGCATGGGGCAGGAAATCACGGAATATCCAGCTGCCGTTTCTCTGACGGTGCAGCCCGTAATATTTATATGCGTTGGCGAATTTTACCAGAGAGCCGTCGGTGTTGGCCGTAAGCTCTTCGTATTTTCTTATCACGTCGTCATGACGCCCTTCTATGGCTGCCGAGTAGGGCTCCAGCCAGGGGTCATTGCGTAGTATTGCAAGGGGTTTGTCCATATTTCGGGGTAAGTTTTTGCTTAGGGTGTTTTTATTATGAACGTTTAAGAAACGGTTTTTGTGTTGTTGGATTGAGCCTGGCCGTTCTTTTCCTGAGCGTCCTGTCGGTCGGCGTGCAGGATATGGAGGATTGCGTTTCTGACATGTGTGGCGTCGTTGCCGTCGGTCTTGAGCATGTCGAGCACTCCGTATATGTAGTCTGACGGGCTTTTGTATCCGAGCATGCCGTGGAGATTGCAGTTGGAGAGCATCGGCTTGTGGTTGAACACCCGGAGAATGCCGAGATAGTCGCCTGCTTCGGCGAGTCGGAGGAACTCGTTGCGCAGTCGGTTGTAATGGCTTCGGGGCTGCAGCTTGTTGACAAGCTGTCGCAGGTGTGTCTCCATGGCGGTGATGCAGTTGAAACGCGCGTCGATACGGCACTCCACATCCCGCTTTATCTTGTGGCGTGTATGCTGCAGGGCCTGCTCGTCGATATGGGCGCGGAACTGCCGGAGAACGTTGGCGCGTACCTTGGAGAGTATCTTGTCGGCATTCTTGCCGCGCCGCGTGGCCATGGTGCGTATCACTTCCGGGAGGAGGAAGATGTTCTCCACTTCCGCCACATCGGGCACAAGGATTTTTTTCTGGCGCAGGTATTCCACTTCGGCGTCGGTGCGCCGGTCGCGGTCCACTATCCCCATGCTTTGCAGGTGATGCATGGAGTTGAGGTCGTTGAAGGTCCTGACGGTCTCTATCACCTTGTTGCAGGAGCCCAGGGGCCGCACTTTCCTGTCGGGGAATGTCAGGGAGTAGAGGCGCATGTCGATGCTGTGGCGGTCGTCGCCCTCGATGAACAGCACGGGGCGTCTGTTGCC
>CABUTY010000369.1 GCA_902494595.1 uncultured Porphyromonadaceae bacterium
CTTTGAGACCAGACAGCGAAGTGACGCTGATGATTCTGCCGTTACGGCGCGTGAGCATCCCTTTAAGCACGCGGCGCGTCACCAGAAAGAAGCCGTCGAGCGTGGTATCGATCACCTTATGCCATTGTTTCGACTCCATGAATATCATCAGGTTGTCGTCGCGAACTCCGGCATTGTTCACAAGCACGGATATATGGTCGTCGGGATGCTGCGCCTCCCATTTCTCGATGGCGGCATCCACCTCGGCCTCGTCTGCCACGTTGAAACGCAGGGTCTCGCCTCTGCCTCCGGCACTCTTTATCTGCGACACCACTTCCTCGGCGGCCTGCCCATTGCTGACATAATTGACAATAACGCCCAGCCCATCGGCGGCAAGCCGACGGCTTATCGCCGCTCCTATTCCCCGGCTCCCTCCGGTTACCAATGCATATTCCATTACTGCAGATAATCTATTGTATGGTTTCTCATATGATGCTCCATCGCCGCAAGCTCCTCATAGAACGGAGTGTCCTCGACAAACTTCGGGCATATGCGGCGCACCGCAACATACTGTTCATGCGTCTTGGCCGACAGCTTATCCGCGATACTCAGGCAGTCGGTGGCCTGCGCAAGTGCTATGTATAAGATAGACATCACCTGCCAGGCATTATCTATGACGCGCTTGCAGAGCAACGCGCTGTTGGTGCCCATGCTCACTATGTCCTGGTTGTCGTTGTTGTTGGGGATGCTGTGCACATAATTAGGCATAGAGAGTGTCTGGCACTCGGCGGTGGTGGAAGTGGCCGTGAACTGACATGCCTGCATGCCGTAATTCAGGCCGAGCACCCCCATGTTGAGGAACGGCGGCAGAATGCCGTTGATACGGTCGTGGAAAAGATAATTGAGCTGTCGCTCGGCAGTCATGGCCACACGGGTAATCACCGTCTTGACCTTGTCGGCCTCAAGCGATATGTAGTCGCCATGGAAATTGCCGCCATGATATATATTGCGCGTGTCGGGATCCACTATGGGGTTGTCGGTGGCCGAGTTGACCTCATTCTCCAGCACCTGTCGAGAGTTGGCCAGCGTGTCATATACCGGGCCGTAAATCTGCGGGAGGCAGCGCAGCGAATAATATGCCTGAACCTTATGGTCAAAGTATCCTACATTGTTTTTGGCAGGGTCATAGAGTTCATGCTCGCGGTTCTGCAGGTGTCGGCTGCCACTGCTCACCTCCCTGAGCCATCGGGCTATGACCTGCTGGCCCGGTTGCCGCCGGCATTCATTCTCGGCTTCCGCCATATAGTCGTCAAAACTGTCGGCTATCTCATTGATCCAGGCGCCGGCTATCACCGCATATTTCAGCAGACTCTCGGCATAATACTGGTTCACTATCGAGATGCCAGTCATGACGGATGTTCCGTTGACCACGGACAGACCCTCACGGACAAATATCCCCATAGGCTTTATGTCCAGATTTGCGAACACTTTGGCGGTGGGGAGCCATTCGCCTTTATAATGCACCTTTCCCTCGCCTATCATGCAGAGGGCCATATGTGCGAGCTGCACGAGGTCGCCGCTGGCTCCGACACTGCCATGCTGAGGAATGTAAGGGAAAATACCCTCGTTGACCATACGCTGAAGGAGCTGCACCACCGACACGTCGATTCCGGAGCGTCCCTGCAGGAAGGTGCCGATGCGGGCTATCATCGCCGACTTCACCTCTATATCGTTCAACGGAGCCCCTGCTCCCGTGGAGTGGCTCCGTATGATATTGTACTGCAACTCTTTAAGATGCGCATCGTCGACACGCCACTGTGCCATGGGTCCGAAACCCGTGTTGATGCCATATATCACCTTGTCTGCGACAAAGTCCTTCAGAAAATCATGGCATCTGCGCACCTTCGACAATTCTTCTTCCGAAACCGTCAATGATGCGTCAGCAAATAAATTTCTATATATTGAATTTATATCCATTTTTTGGAATATAGCAATTCCGCCAATTCTGAGTAGCGTTTATTAACGCCACAAAATTACGAAAAAATATTCCAAAAATCAAGCAAAAAAAAAAAAAAAAAAACATTTATATATTTATTTGGCTTATTATCCTCCTTTTGCGATTATGTCTAATGGACAAAAGTTACGACTCACCCATGCATATCAGTGCCCATCCTTGAAAAAGAGCCTCGCCAGAAAGAGTGGATGATTGAAGGCCGGAGTCCAGCATTCATGGCCTATACCTGCAAATTCTATGTATGTCACGGGCGTTCCCTGCTTACGGAGCTGCAGATAGGCCTCGCGTCCACATATCACCGGTATCAGCGGATCGGCGGCTCCATGGTAAATGGTGAAATCTATGTCGCCCACTTTCTGAAGTCTGTC
>CABUTY010000370.1 GCA_902494595.1 uncultured Porphyromonadaceae bacterium
ACCTCCGGCGCCGTTCGTGGCCGATGTGGCGAAGGCCTTCATCATCGCCACCGACGCTATGAACAAGGCCACAAACCATATGTCGCCCCTGTCGACATAGAACACTGTACCGTCAAGAATCTTCGATACGTTCCCGTCAAGAAGATCGTTGATGGCGCCGTAACCCTCGCCGTACAATGGCGGGAAAAAGAACACCAGCCCGGCTATCACAATGCCCCCGGCCGCCACCTTCCAGCTACGCGACTTTATGCGCCGGAACATCGTCTCCATCATGAACACTATCTTGGTGAAATAGAGCGACATAAGCCCGCACACCACTCCTAACAGTATGGTATACGGAATCTTGCCGGTATGGAAAGCCTCCGACTGGGAGAAGAAGAACTCGGAGCCGTATCCTTCGAGCACGTAAGCCACCGTAGCCGCCGATATGGAGCTTATAAGCAGCGGCATAATCGTCATGCCGGTGAAGTCGATCATCAGCACCTCGATGGTGAAAAGCATCCCTGCTATGGGAGCGCGGAATATGCCGGCGATCCCGGCTGCTGCTCCGCACCCCACAAGAAGCATCAGAATCTTGGGCGACAGCCGGAAGGCCTGCCCTACATTCGACCCTATGGCTGCCCCGGTGTAAACTATCGGACCCTCCGCTCCTACCGAGCCGCCGAAGCCTATCGTGATCGACGACGCAACCAACGACGCATACATGTTCTTTCGCTTGAGTCGCGACTTATTGCGCGAGATGGCATACAGTACCTTCGTCACGCCATGCGATATGTTGTCCTTGACCACATACTTCACAAACAGTACCGTCAGGATGATGCCCGCCACGGGATATACCAGATAGAGATAATTGGCATCCGTAATGGAAAAATTGGAGGTTAGCCACCCAGATATATGGCTTATCAGATATTTCAGCAGCTGGGCGGCGAATCCGCAGAGTATCCCCACAACCAAAGCAAGGAATATCACGAACGTGCGCTCCTTGATATGATGTTCGCGCCATATCACCAGCCGCATCCACCAATCTGTGAATCTGTTATGTGTCTTCTTATATGCCATTACTTTCCTTCTCCGTTCACTACAGTCTTGATGGTATATAATAGAATCTTTATGTCAGTGCTTATCGACATATTGTTGATGTAGAGGAGGTCGAATCTTGACCGCTCCACCATCTGGTCGACATCTGAGGCATACCCGAACTTGACCATTCCCCAGGAAGTTATGCCGGGTCTTACCTGGAATATCAGCCGGTAATAGGGAGCTTTTGCGATAATCTGGCGCGCATAGAAGTCGCGTTCTGGTCTTGGTCCTACCAGCGACATGTCGCCCTTCAGCACATTCCAGAACTGCGGCAGCTCGTCGAGCCTGTATTTGCGCATGAAATGGCCCACGCGCGTGATGCGCGGGTCTGTGTCGCTCGACAGACATGGCCCCGTGGCTT
Source organism: uncultured Porphyromonadaceae bacterium (assembly GCA_902494595.1). GTDB lineage: Bacteria > Bacteroidota > Bacteroidia > Bacteroidales > Muribaculaceae > Lepagella. The sequence goes on from CABUTY010000370.1 coordinate 1,442, forward strand.
CGGCATCTGCCACCATCGACCGGAATTTGTAGATTGTGAAAGGCTTCCGGCGTATTCCGAGTCGTTGCTGCCTATACAGCACCGGCCCTTTCGAGGCATACTTCACGGCCACTGCCAGGCCAGCGAAGAGTGGCAGCAGCAACAGCAGGGCCGCTATCGATACGGCAACATCCCCCGTGCGCTTAACATTACGCTGGAAATCACTTATCCGCGGCGATGTCAGGTCGACAAACGGCATCGCCATGATGTCGTTCTGATGTATGTTGGAGGTAACGTACGACAGCGTGTCGGGCGCTATCTTCAGCGGCTTGTTGAGATGCAGCAACTCGTCGAGAAGCCGCATCACCGCCTCATCGTTTCTGCGCGTCAACGCTATAACTATCTGGTCAGGGTCATATTGCCGGCATACCTCGTCGACCTTGTCGAAATCCCATACGTTCTCGGCATCGCTGGCCGACTTCTCCCCCGGCACCCGTATATAGCCTATCACATCGTAGGGTATGGAAGGCTCTCCTTTCAACAGCTGTTCGGCGGTACGCCGGCTCTGGCGCGAATTGCCCACCATGAGCACACGCAGCCGCCGGCGTCCACGTCGAATCTCTTCGTTGAATCCCGACACCACCGCATATCGGCCGATAAACAGAAACACCGACAAGAGCAGGAAGAGCGTCACTATCACCAGATAGTCTATACGCTTGACACCCATGTCGTTGAGGAGTATCAGCAGGTATATCAGGAAAGTGTCGGCGCCCGCCACGCACAGCGTGTTGTTGACTACGCTCAGCCTCGACTTGAAGAAGGGTCTGTTGTAGAATCCCGACAGCGCATACACCGCCAGCAGGGCTATCGGCACGAGTATCTGCTCGATCAACTTGTTTTCGCTTCCCAGATTACGCCATGTCGTCTCTGCCG